>DATLPF010000185.1:0-7202 GCA_035535875.1 Propionibacteriaceae bacterium | reverse complement strand
GTGAGTTCGACCAGGCCCGGGCGACCCGTGTGTTCCACAACGAGGAGCCCTTCGACGAAACTACGATGCTCGACGATGACGAGCCGTCGGCGCCCCCATCATCTGAAGCCGCCTGGGCTGGTAGCTCGGAGCCACACCACGGCGACGCCGAGGTGGCCGCAGGGCGCGCCGAAACGACACCCCCACGGGCTTGATCGGTCGGAGCCGTAAGGACTTATGGCCGACAATGTGGACGTCTTGGAGACCGCGAATGAAGAAGAAATAGCGATGTTGGACGCAGCGTACGAACTCGGCCCGGCAGCCGAGGACTATCCGGTTCGGATCCGGGTCCGAGGCCGTTCGGTGTTGACGACCCCGATGCTGAATCGCGGCACGGCGTTCACCCATGCGGAGCGCCGCGAGCTCGGATTGGAGGGACTGCTGCCCAGCGGGGTATCTACATTCGATGGCCAGCTTCGGCGCGTGTACGCGCAGTACCAGCGGCAGTCCGACAACCTGGCCAAGAACGTTTTCCTGGCGAACATGCGTGACCGCAACGAGGTTCTGTTCTACCGGCTGCTCACCGAGCACCTCGAAGAGATGCTGCCGATCGTGTACACCCCTACCGTGGGTGAGGCGATCCAACGCTATAGCCACGAATACCGCCGTCCACGCGGGGTGTTCCTCGATGTCAACCACCCCGAGGACGTGGATGAGTCGCTGAGCAATTACGGCCTGGGCGCGGATGATGTCGACCTCCTGGTGGCCACCGACTCGGAAGGCATTCTCGGCATCGGCGACCAGGGCGTCGGTGGTATCGACATCTCGATCGGCAAGCTCGCCGTCTACACCGCCGCCGCCGGTTTGCACCCGCGCCGGGTAATCCCCGTCGTTCTGGACATGGGCACGGACAACCTGGCCCTGCTCAACAACGAAATGTATATCGGCAACCGACACGCGCGGGTGCGCGACCAGCGCTACGACGATCTGATCGACGCCTACGTCACCGTCGCGAGCAAGCTGTTCCCGCACGCCATGCTGCACTGGGAGGATTTCGGTGCAAGCAACGCCCGCCGAATTCTGAACAAGTACGCCGATCAGGTATGCACGTTCAACGACGACATGCAGGGCACGGCGGCGGTCGTGATGGCTGCAGCGTTCGCCGCCGTGCGCGCGGCCGGAAGCCGCATGCGCGACCAGCGCGTGGTCATCCACGGCGCCGGCACCGCGGGCCTCGGCATCGCCGATCTGATGCGCGACGAAATGGTCCGCGAAGGGCTCTCGCGGGAGGACGCGACCCGCCGTTTCTGGGCACTGGGCCGGCGCGGGTTGCTGACCGACGACCGCACCGAGCACCAGTTCGACTTCCAGCGGCTATATGCATGGCCGGCGGCCGAGGCGGCCGAATGGTCGACGTCGGGCGGCGCGCCGAATCTGGCGGAGGTAGTCGCGCACGCACAACCGACCATGCTGATCGGCACCTCGACTCAGGCCGGTGCCTTCAGCGAGCCGATCGTGCGGCAGATGGCATCTGCGGTGGACCGTCCGATCATCATGCCGCTGTCCAACCCGACGTCGAAGGCGGAGGCGGTGCCAGCGGATCTAATCCGGTGGACCGACGGGCGGGCGCTTGTCGCGACGGGTAGTCCGTTCGACCCGGTCGAGCACGGCGGGGTCACCTACCGCGTCGCGCAGGCGAACAACGCGCTGGTGTTCCCCGGCCTCGGGCTCGGTGTGACCATGGCCCGGGCGGCCCGAATCACCGAGACCATGATCACCGCGGCGGCGGAGGCGGTGGCGGCTCTCTCGGACGCGACGACGCGAGGCGCGAGTCTGCTGCCGCCGGTGACCAACCTGCGCACCGTGTCTGCCACGGTCGCGATCGCGGTGGCGCAGGCCGCCGAGAAGGAGGGTCTGGCCCAGACGACGCTGGACAACCCAGTACAACAGGTCCAACAGGCGATGTGGCGACCGCAGTATCCGTCGTTCGAGGCCATCTAGGCCCAACATCCTTAGGCGCATGACCTGCACCGGGCATCGCCCTGGCGACAACGCCTCGGATTTCCGGCACCTGAGCAGTACTTCGCTGGACTGGGTACTGGCCGAACTCGTACGAGGGCAGGTCGGTCGCGGGCACCGTTACCGATCATGTGCGGGTTCACCGACAAGCGGCACTGCGGCGACTCGCGCTGGAGCCGGTGCCGTCTGTACCCCTCGTGTCCATGGCGGGGCGTTGCCCTGGAGTTCGCTGAGCTGCCGGGCGTGCTTTTCCAGGGCGAGGTCTTCACGATGGACCCGATCTGCAGCGACTGGTAGAACCGGACGCCGCCGGCGTAGACCGCGACGCATTCGGTGCGGCCCCAGCCCATAGGCAGCCGACACCTCCCGGACCGGGCGGCCCTCGACAACGACAGCAGTGATCACCAAGCGGGCTTTGGACACGCCCGAGATATTGGCTGGGGCGGCCTTGATGGTTTGTAGAGCGCACGAGCCCATCAGCTGCCTGTTGAGAGTGCGCTAGCGGGACACCACTAACAAGGCCGGGTTAGCCAATGGCTGACCACCGCGTGCAGACTCCTCTCGGCAGCAAGTCGAACGGCGCAGAAGCCGTTGCTTCGCAGGACTCGAGTCGGCTTTAGCTTGCGATGATGGCCCAGCCGTGTGGGGGGACGGCTTGGTCGGTGATGTCTGGTTCGGCCTCGAGCATTTTGGTGTTGTGGGGGAGGGCTTGGGGTTTGTCTGTGAGGTTGAGGGCCAGGGTTAAGGATTGCTCGCTGTGCCGGGCTTGGGCTTGGATGTGGAGGTGGGCGTTGTCGACTTGTTCGATGTTGATTGTTGCGTTGACTAGCCAGGGGTTGCGGCGGCGTAGCCCGATGACTCGTCGGTATGCCTGTTCTATTTCGGGGTGGGAGTGGGTGAACAGCCACCGCTGCTTCGGCATTTCTGGTCGTACGGCGTCGTCGCCGCTGGGGCGTTGTTCTTTGATGGCTTGTAGGCCGAACTCGTCGCCGTAGTAGACGCTGGGTATTCCGGGTAGGAAGCCGAGTAATGCCACTGCGTGGGACCAGTGCCGGGGGTCGTTGATTTGGCTGGCGACTCGGGTGACGTCGTGGTTGCTCAGGAAGGTTAGCGGCAGGAAGTGTTCCACGAATGTGGCGTGGCGGCCTAGGGTCCATTCGAGTTCGTGGAAGTTGATGGTGTTGATGGAGGACCAGATGGCCCACCACAGCTCGTATTGGGTTACTGAGTCCAGGCCGGAGGTTTGCACGTAGTCGATGTAGTCGCCGTGAATCATCTCACCGACAAACCAGGCGTTGGGGAATTCTTTGCGGACCGCCGGCAGCACCGCAGCCCAAAACTCCGCTGGTACGGCGTAGGCGGCGTCCAACCGCCAGCCGTCGACGCCGCGGCGCAGCCAGTGCAGCATCACTTCACGCACATACTCCTGCACCCGGGGGGAGTGGTGGTTGAGGGTAATCAGGGTGTCGTGGCCCTCGAAGTAGTCCGCGGTGATGACACCGTCGGTGTCGTAAAGCTGAGACACCCAATCCTGGGTTGGCGATCCTGGCCCCTCGGCCAGGGCCTGCGCCACCGGGGGGAAGTCTCGGCCTACATGGTTGAAGACACCGTCCAGCAGCAGCCGCACCCCCCGTTCCCGGCAGGCTGCCACCAAGGCGTCGAAGTCAGCCTCATCACCCAACCGCGGATCGATCTGAAAGTAGTCGACGGTGTCATAGCCGTGCGTGCTGGAAGTGAAGATCGGGCCCAGCAACAAACCGTTGCCGCCCCACGAAATCAGGTGATCAAGCCAGCCCTGCAGCCTGGGCAGCCGGTTCACCTCACCCTGGAACGGGCCCAGCTCCTTCTCAGCCCCAAGAAAGCCCAGCGGATAAACCTGCCACCAGATCACATGATCAACCCACCACACCTCGTAACCCTCCTCCCCGGGGGACGGCACCGCATCCGCCCCGACTCACAGCTTCTCAGGCGAGCATCAGCACACCAGAAACAGGGCAAGCCACCACGTGCCGGAAGTGACACTGCCGTTGTTCCGCTCCCCTTCAAAACGAACACCGTTGTCGGCGGCTCGGATCGTGACCGACACCTCCTAGTGAGACTCATGACCGCGAAGACGACACACCTCGACCCTGAAGAACTCCACAGCAACCCTGCCTTCACCCAAGGTGTGATCGCACCTGCTGCCCCAGACGCTCTATGTTGGCGGTCAGCTCGGCACCGATAGCACCGGAAAACTGCTCCGACGGTATTGAGACGCAAACCACCCAGGCAATGCGAAACGTGCTGACTGTGCTTGCTGCCGCGGGTACCGGTCCCGAGCATGTCGTCAAGCTCAACATCTACCTCGTCAATGGGGTTGACGCACAGGTGGGATATGCGGCGTCGCGATCAGTGTGGGGCGATCACCGCACGGCCATCACGGTCGTTTCCACCGCAGGACACGCTCGCCCAGGCGCGCTCGTGGAGATCGACGCAGTAGCGATCATCCCCGAATAGCACGAACCCACGGATCGAGACTGTCGCGAGCCCAGCTCGGGCGCGGGTGACCTTAGCGTGCGGCGCTGCCCCACCGGTCGGGCCGCACGATCAGTCGGATGCACACCACTAGGAGCCACAGCCAGAACAGTGCGTACCCCACGCCCCAGAACCCGGTCGTCCACACGAACCGGGCAACCACCAGGGCGAGACCGGCCACCACGATCCACCAACCCATCCAGCGCTCGAGCACGCGCGTGGAGAGGATCACCCAGCCGGAGCAGAGGGCGAAGCTGCCGAGCGCGATCCATGCGTTCGCAAAGCCGACATTGCCGAACGCGTACGCGAAGTCGGCGACCTCGGGGATGATCCTCCCCCCGTGCAGCGACGCCGCGCCGACGCTGCTGGCGCCGACTAGCCCGTACGCCGCCAGCAGCGCGCCCGACAGAGTTGCGATGGCCGAACGCCACGGCGGATCCCCTTCGGCACGCCGTAGCAAGAAGCCGAACGCCACGAAGAACCAGAGGCTGCCGATCATTCCGAGCGTCAATGCCGCCATCGTCAGCTGTGCCCACGTTGCCTCGAGGTTGCGGAAGTAGTTCACCGCCTCGGCAGCACTGGCCTCGAGGGCAGGCTCCTCTGCGGACGCCAACGCAATGATCGGCCCGAACAGCAACACCATGAACGCGATGCCGATGATCCCGGTCGTGCGGGCCAGCGCCGCGTATCGGTCTGACTCGGTTGGCCGCACTGTGACGACATCCATGGCACTCACCACTAAGGTAGCCTGATATTCAGGCCACCTTAGGACTTACTGTGCCCGACACGCAAGACCCTCCCGGCCGCACCAACACGGTGGCCATGCTGGGTCAGGCCTACAGCCTGCTCGGCTTTCGCATCGTCGACGGAGTGGTCGGCGCGGGATTTCCCCACAAGCCCTCGCACTCAGCCGTGTTCGCGCAGATCGACCCGGCCGGCTCGCGGCTCTCGGAGCTCGCCCGCGGCGCGAACATGAGCCCGCAGGCCATGGGCGAGCTCGTCGACGAGCTCGAATCCCTGGGCTACGTCGTACGACGACCCGACCCTCGTGACCGGCGCGCGAAGC
Source organism: Propionibacteriaceae bacterium (assembly GCA_035535875.1). Taxonomy (GTDB): domain Bacteria; phylum Actinomycetota; class Actinomycetes; order Propionibacteriales; family Propionibacteriaceae; genus Microlunatus. Next base: position 1,624 of record DATLPF010000185.1, on the reverse strand, counting down.
TCATCGTGCTGACCCGGAAGGGCAAAGCCTGCGTCGAAGCCGGTCGGATCACCATCCAGAACCTCGAGGACGAGATCACCCGCCGACTCGGCCAACAGGGACATGATCGGCTCCGGCGAATGCTCGAGAAGCTGCTCGCAGCCGAGTAGGACAACCGTTCGTCGTATGTTTTCGACCGCTGGGCCGAAGCATGTGTCGCCTATGTCTTGCGACATGTGTCGCATGTCATAGAACAAGACGCTCCGGAGCGCGCCAAGGTGTTTGGCTCTTGTCAGAGCTCTCTTAGGACTGTTGGCCGTAGCTGCGGTAGGGGAGAGCCGTCAACTAGAGGCCTCCTGCGGGGAGGGCGGCCGGAGTGCCACGCCCGCCCTCATCGTCCACTGCTCGGCGTTCACTCCGAACACAAGCAGCCAGAGACTGAAGGCGCCTTCGGCGATTGGCGCTGGCAGCTGGATCCAGGGGACCAGATGGGCGGCGAAGCCTGGTGCCAGCAAGTCCGCGAAGCTGTAGACCAGGTACGCCAGGCCATCGATCGCCAACAGGACGCCGATGGCACGGGGAAGGAACCCCGACCGGAATACCAGGTAGCCGAGGCAGAGGATGTCGAGCCCGAAGAACACGGTGTAGACGTGGTAGCTGCCATCCGAGAGTGCGCCGGGCAGTGATGCCAACGCCTCGAGCTGTGGCGCCGGCAGGGCGTTCGCATAGTGCCCGCTGCCCAGCAGGGCCAGTGGTGCGAACTCGTGGACGAGGCCAGCGGCCTCAATGGCGGTCGCGACGAGGATGAAAAAAGCAGTCAGCAGTGCCAGTCTCCGGTTCACCACTTTGAACAGTTCATAGAAGATCAGCGCCAAGGGGACGTTGGTCACAGTCACCACAAGGTGCGCGGCGAGGCCGGATCGGTAAAGCAGCTGGTGCGTTTGGATGTTGTGCGCCGTCGTTGCCAGATCGGGCGTAAACAACGTGGCGCGAACGAGACCAATGGCGAAGGCGCCACCGACGATATTGATCAGGTAAAGGGCGCCGGCAATCCTAGCCAGCTGGCGCGGTGAAGCGCCTGAAACCGAATCCAGCAAAGATCTTCCTCAAATCGTGGTGAGGCACCGAGCCACCCAGCAGTGAGCGTGGGTGGCCCGGTGTTGATCAACTGCAGAGCAGAATCAGATGGCGCGTACGTTGTCTGCCTGGGGGCCCTTCCGGCCAGGCTTGGTGTCGAACTCCACGCGCTGGCCTTCATCGAGCGAACGGAAACCGGTCGACTCTATAGCGCTGTAGTGAACGAATACGTCGGCGCCGCCGCCGTCGACCTCAATGAAGCCGAAGCCCTTTTCGCCGTTGAACCATTTGACAGTTCCTTGTGTCATGACATCTCCTAGCATCTCGAGGTCGCACCTCACGACCCTCGACTGCTGTCGGACGCAAATCAGTGCAAGCGCCCACGCAAAGTTCTCGGGGACGTAGCACTTACCACGACACAAAACTTGCAACAGCGTTCCCAGTCTGCCATACGGCCGGCAGTGCTTCCGCCAAACACCACGAGAGTTGAGATCTACCTGGCTGCCCGGTGACTGTCCATCCGACCGCCCACTCAACGGTCAAGCTTCCCCAGATTGACTTCCCGCGC
>DATLPF010000184.1:0-22626 GCA_035535875.1 Propionibacteriaceae bacterium | reverse complement strand
TGATCGAAACCGAACTGATGGTGCCGGGTACGCCGGAGGCAGACGGCAAGCCGGTGAAGCTTGATGCGACGATCCTGACCACAGACCCGGCTACCCCGCGGCCAGCCATTGTGCTGGCGCACGGCTTCGGCGGGACCAAGGCCGACAGCGAGCCCACGGCACGCACGCTGGCCCTGGCCGGTTACGCGGTGATCATTTACACCGCCCGCGGGTTCGGCGCATCCGGCGGGCGCATCCACCTGGACAATCCCGCGTACGAAGGGGCGGATGCTCGCAAGCTGGTGGATCTGGCTGCTAGCCGTCCCGAAGTCGCCAAGGACGGGGACGATCCGGTGATCGGTTTCGCCGGGGCGTCCTACGGGGGAGCGGTATCGTTTCTTGCCGCCGGGCTGGATCATCGAGTCGACGCCATAGCCCCTGCGTTCACCTGGCACAGCCTTCGGCAGGCGCTCTTTCCCCAGTACCAGGTTGTCGGCGCGGCCACGTCGCCGGCCGATGTCAGTCCCGCGAACCGCCGAGGCGTCTTCAAACAGCGCTGGGCCTCGTTGTTGTTCTCCAACGCCGGTGGACGACCAACCACGACCAATCAGGGGACTGGCAATACGGACGCGCTGTGTGCTCGATTCGACCCACAGCTGTGCCAGGGCTATCTCACTGCCGCTGAGACCGGGGAGGCAGACGATGAGCTGAGCGCGCTGCTGGATGAGTCCGGGCTGGAAAAGATCTTGCCCAGGATTGAGGCGCCAACGCTCATCATTCAGGGCGAGGATGACACGTTGTTCACTCTCGACCAGGCCGACGCGAACTTCCGAGGCCTGCCCGGGAGTACCCCAGCCACGATGAAGTGGGTGGCTGGCGGCCATGACGGCGAGATCTCGGTCGAGCCGCTGATCGATGATCTTGAAGCCTGGTTCGGGCGGTATCTGAAGCAGGACGGCAGCGCCGCCGATACCTCGTTTTCAGTTCTTGTGCCGGAGACATCGCTGCTCGGGGAGGATCGGGGCACCCGCGACCCGGAGACTCTTCTTGCACAGTCCTACCCAGGCCGCGGGTCGAATCTCGCGGATCAGCAGGTTGCACTGACCGGCGGGCGGCAGAGCATCGTGGCTCCGCCGGGCGGTTCGCCCGCTGCACTGACCAGCCTTCCAGGGACCGGGAGTGCTTTTGGCCGGGCTTCCAGCGTGGCCGGCTATGCCCTCGGGGTGCTTCCCGGTCAGTCGGCTCGCTTTACCAGCGAGCCGCTGACCACGCCGATGACGCTGATCGGGAGCAGTCGCATCGACCTTGATGTGACTGCTACCGCATCCAGCGCCACCCTGTTCGCATCGCTTTGGGATCTCGGACCCGATGTCGAGAGCACACAGAACGGCCGGAGCAGTGTCAGTCCCAGCTCGGCGGTGCTTCCGCAGCTTGAAGTAGCGCCCGTCAAACTTGGTGGACTCGATCCCAATCGGCCGCAGCGCGTGACTGTCGCGCTGCCTGCGGTATCCCACAAAGTTCCGGTGGGTCACCGCCTTCAGCTGGTGATCACGACGACTGATCAAGCGTACGCAAATGCGGTGCAGACAGCCCGCTACGACGTGACGCTGCCCGGTGCCCGCGCCGCCGCTGCAATCCCACTGCTAACAACGACGGCCCTGAACGCAGACACCCTGAACGTGCCCCTTCCGCTGCTGATCGTGGTAGCTGCTTTGGCGGTTGCTTCACTGATCGCTGCGCTGGTGCTCCGGCGTCGCCGCCGAGAGATCCGTACGGTTCTGGAGCTGGCCGACATCCCGCTGGTCGTGAACGAAGTGGTGAAGACCTATGGTGACGGGTTCCGGGCTGTGGACGGCGTGTCCTTCCGCGCGGAGGCGGGCCAAGTAGTCGGGCTGCTGGGTCCCAACGGTGCGGGAAAGACCACCGTGATCCGCATGCTGGTTGGGCTCATTCGGCCAGATTCGGGCTCGATCTACGTCAACGGCCAGCCCGTGCACGCCGGCGCCGATGTGCTCGGCTCAGTGGGCGCATTTATCGAGGGCCCCGGCTTCCTGCCGCATCTCAGCGGCAAGGCGAACCTGACGGCGTACTGGAATGCGACTGGTCGCCCATGGGAGGAGGCTCACCTGGACGAGGCCTTGCAGATCGCTGGGCTCGGCTCAGCCATCGACCGCAAGGTCGGCGGATACAGCCATGGGATGCGTCAGCGACTCGGCATCGCCCAGGCCATGCTCGGACTACCGCCCTTGCTCGTATTGGATGAGCCCACCAACGGGCTCGATCCGCCGCAGATCAGGGCGATGCGCGCGGTGCTGGCTGACTACTCGGCCGCTGGTCGGACGGTTGTTGTCTCCTCGCATCTGCTGTCGGAGGTTGAGCACACCTGCAGTCATGTGGTCGTGATGGATAAGGGCAAGGTCGTACTGACAGGCTCAGTCGAGGACCTGACCGCGAGCGACACCGTGACCGTGATCGGACTGGCCGATGGCGCCGATGTCGGCGACGCCGGCCGGACGCTGCAGGCTCGAGGCCTGCGGGCTGAACCTGAGGGCAAGCTGCTCCGTGTGACCGGCGACCTGCCGCGGCAGGCGATCGTGGCCGAGCTGGTCGGGGCCGGCTACGGCGTGGAGTCGGTGGACGGCCATCGCCAGCTTGAGGAAGTGTTCATGAGCATCGTCGGCACGGCTGCCGAGGGGCTTGAGGACAGCGACGAGGCCGCGCAATGAGCACCATCACCATGACCCGTCGGTCGCTGCCTCTCCGGGCCGAGATCGGACGACAGCTGCGCCGCCGCCGCACCATTGGCATCTTTACGGTGCTCACGGTCTTGCCGCTCGTGTTGCTCCTAGCCTTCTGGCTTGGCGATGACGGCAACGACTCGGGACAGCGCGGGTTCGTCGACCTCGCCCAGGAGAGTGGGGCGAACCTCGTGATCTTCACACTCTTTGCCTCGACCAGCTTCCTCCTGATCGTCATCGTGGCCTTGTTCGCTGGCGACACCGTTCCGTCGGAGGCCAGCTGGGCCAGTCTGCGCTATCTGCTGGCCGCGCCGGTGCGCCGTGAGCGTCTGTTGCGGCAGAAGCTCGTCGTGGCGGTCCTTTCCTCGATGGTCGCGCTCGTCTTCCTCCCCGCATGGACGTTGCTCGTGGGCGGTATCGCGTACGGTTGGGGGCCGTATGTCGGGCCGACCGGGAGCCAAATCGGGTGGCCGCAACTGGCGGGCCGGCTGCTGATCATCATCGTGTACCTGCTGATCGAGCTATCCGTTGTCGGCGCATTCGCCTTCATGCTGGGAGTGCTCACTGACGCGCCCCTCGCCGCGGTAGGCGGCGCGGTGCTGTTGATGATCTTGTGCGCGATCCTCGACTCAATTACGGCATTGGGCAGTATCCGCGAGGGCCTGCCCGGTCATTACGCGTACGCCTGGTCCGACGCCCTTGCTTCCACTATCGACTATTCCGACATGATCACCGGTGCGCTCTGGTCGATTGGGTACGCCATCATCGCCGTCTGGTTTGCCTTCTGGTACTTCCTGCGCAAGGACATCACGAGCTGAGGGCGCGCCGCGCTATTTTCCCGCAACCGGCCGAGCAGCCCGTGATCCTAAGTGCGTGGCAAAGAATGCCTCGATCCGGCGCCAGGCATCGGCTGCCGACACCGGCTCAGGTCCCGCATGAGTCAACTTCATCACTGGGCGGAACAGCAGCGGACCGTTCGGCTCGTCGTTCAGAAAGCAGTGACCGGCTGCCGGATAGACCTTGACATCATGCGGTATCTGGTGTGCGCGCAGGGCCTCTCGAAGCGCAGGCACCCTCTTGGCCGTCCAGTCCCGGCCGCCGTAGCTGGCCACGATCGGACCAGAGCGCGCCGCCAGCTCGTCGATATCGGACGGCACGATGCCGTAGTTGACCGCTGCGGCGTCATAGCCGTCGGCCGACAGCAGCAGGGCGAAACCGCCGCCCACGCAGAAGCCGATGACGCCAATCTTGCCCGTGCATTCAGGGTCCGCTCGCAGCTTGTTGCGGCAGGACTCGATCAGCTCAAACGGCTTACCCACTCGCGTCTGGAAGGCCTTGAACGTGCTCCGGACACATCGCAGCCATGCACCCTCGCCCAGCAGATCTGGGGCGTGCACGAGATATCCCGCGGAGGCCAACCGACGTGCGTGGCGGCGCAGTACGTCATCGATGCCCTACCCCTCGTGCAGCATTACTACCCCCGGCCAGGGACCTGAGGCGACCGGCCGCGCTGCAACGACAGTGCGGCCATCGACGATGATGTCGGCCATTGTCGTCTCCATGGCGCCACGCTAGCGATTCACTGCAGCTCGACCGTGATCCATGCGAAACTCGCCGAATGGACATCTTCCAAGTCGCGCAGCACGTCGATGACCTTCCTCGTGCACGGGCCTTCTATGAGCGCTTGCTCGGCGCACCACCGACCGGGGTCTTCGATTCGCCTGGCCTGGTGTTCTTTCAAGCGGGTTCCATACGTCTGCTGCTCGAGTACGGCGCGACAAGCGCCTTGATCTATCTCAAAGTCGATGACGTGCATGCGACTATCGAATCCCTGCGTGCGGACAAGGTAGACATCGTCACGGAGCCGTTTGTCATCTTCCGCCACTCCGACGACAGTCTGGGACCGGCCGGCACGGACGAGTGGCTGTCGTTCGTCCGTGATTCAGAAGGTAACCTGCTCGGTTTGCTGAGTCACAAGAAGCCCGAGGACTCATGACTGGCCTGTACATGACCGGCGGCTGAGCGTCAGTTCGCATCTCCTTGGGCGATTCTGGCAGAATGCATGCCGCATCTGTTGTCGTTCGGTGCCCTCTCACCCCGGACGGCTCAGATCCACTGAGATCATCGCGAGCGCGCCCCACCGCGTCGGACGGGATCACCCGAATGTGGCCGGCCCGCAGGCCTGGTCGCAACACCATTACAGGAGTAACCACACACGTGGCTGTCAAGATTCGTTTGAAGCGATTCGGCAAAATCCGATCGCCGCACTACCGCATCGTTGTCGCTGACTCTCGTACCAAGCGGGATGGCCGCGCCATAGAGGAGATCGGCAAGTACCACCCCAAGAATGACCCGTCGGTCATCGAGGTCGACTCCGAGCGAGCCCAGTACTGGCTGGCGGTTGGCGCGCAGCCAACCGAGGCAGTCGTCGCGCTGTTCAAGCGCACAGGTGACTGGCAGAAGTTCTCAGGGGACACGTCGCCGTCTGGCGTGCTGCCGCAGCCGGAGAAGCCCAACAAGACCGACGCCTTCAACGCCGCACTCGCCGACGCTGGCAAGGAGCCCAAAGCAGCTGCCAGCAAGACGGCAAAGAAGGCGGCATCCAAGCCCGGGAGCACCCAGACTGAACCGGCCAAGGTCGAGGGCAGTCCAGAGGAAGCCCAGCAGGCTGCCAACGCGGGTGTTGCTGACGCGGATTCCAGCGAGTCCTAATGCTCCCCGAGGCGCTCGAGCATCTGATCCGAGGGATCGTCGCGCATCCTGACGATGTCACGGTCAAGGAAAAGGATCTCCGTCGCGGGCGGATGCTCGAGGTGCGGGTGAATGCGGACGATGTTGGCAAGGTCATCGGCCGCTCAGGTCGCACCGCAACTGCTCTGCGTACCGTAATCGGGGCGTTGGCCGGCGATCAGGACGTACGCGTCGATTTCGTCGACGTTGACCGACTCGCTCGTCGCGGTCCCGGTGGCCGTCGCCGCTGAGCGACCGCCGAGAAGCAACCAGCGAAGCGAGCTGGTGAACACGCGCGCCGCCGTGCTGAGAGGCTGGCGCGACGCTGTCCTGGACGAGCGAGCGAGCAGACATGCCTTTCCGTCTGCGAGCGAGCGAGGAAGGCAGCGGCTCACAAGCGCCGGCCTCAGCGAGCGGAGCGAGCAACATACACGGAGCGAGCGGACACGCTTTTGGTCTGCGAGCGACGACGAAGTAGGCGGATTCCGAACGCGATCCGCAGCGAGCGGAGCGAGCAATTGAACACGGACACCATCGTTGGTGTCATCGGACGACCTCACGGCGTACGCGGCGAGGTTACGGTGCAGCTCCGAACCGATGAGCCGGAGCGTCGATTTGCCCCCGGCGAGATCCTGCGGGAGGAAGGCGGCACCCGCCTCTTCACGGTGAGGTCGGTTCGCGATCATTCCGGCCGGCTGCTGGTGAAGTTTGCCGAGCTGGTCGACCGGGCCGGCGCCGAGGCGGCGCGCGGCACGCTGCTGATTTCCGCGGTCGAACCCGATGAGCAGCCGGCGGAGCCCGGGGAGTTCTTCGACCGGCAGCTGATCGGTCTGCGTGCCACCACGCCCGACGGCGCTGAGGTCGGCAGAGTGGGATCCGTGCTGCACTTGCCAACGCAAGATGTTTTGGAGATTGAGACCCCCGCCGGTCCTCGGCTGGTGCCGTTCGTGCAGGCTCTGGTACCTGATGTCGATCTTGAGGCTGGCAGCCTCACCGTCGTCGATGTCGGCGGTCTGCTCGACGACCGGGACGACGACGCTGATGAAGATTGACATCGTCTCGATCTTCGTCGAGTACTTTCAACCGCTCCGTCTTTCGCTTGTTGGGAAGGCAATCGAGAAGGGGATCGTGGACCTTCGGGTTCATGATCTTCGCGACTGGACCAGTGATCGGCACCGAACCGTAGACGATACGCCGTACGGGGGAGGCGCGGGCATGGTGATGCGTCCGGAGCCCTGGGGATTGGCGCTGGACGCGCTGGCGGCTGGCCAAACTGATCCGCGACTGCTCGTCCTCTCACCTTCCGGTCGGACCTTTACGCAGTCGCTCGCGCACGAGCTGGCCGCGGAGCGGCACCTGATTTTCGCCTGCGGACGCTACGAGGGCATCGACGCCCGCGTCGTCGAACATGCGGCGCGTCGGATGCGGGTCGACGAGCTGAGCATTGGCGATTACGTGCTCAGTGGTGGGGAAGTCGCGGCCATGGTCGTGATCGAGGCGGTAGTGCGCCTCTTGCCAGGGGTGATCGGCAATCCGGGCTCTCTGACCGAGGAGTCGCACGCTGCAGACCACGAGGGTCTGCTGGAGGGCCCTAGCTACACCAAACCACCCAGCTGGCGAGGCCTGGACGTGCCCGAAGTCTTGCTAAGCGGTCACCACGAGAGAGTTGCCGCATGGCGTCGAGACCAGGCAGTCGCCAGGACGCGACAACGGCGGCCGGAGCTGCTGTCCTCATCTGAGCTGGTCATCGAGCCAGCGAGACCCCAGGATGCTGGCGAGCTGTGGACGCTGCAGCTGGCGGCGTACATCTCGGAGGGCCAGGTCAATTCGTCGTTGTCCATCCCGCCGCTCACACAGACGCTGGACGAGATGTGGGACTCGCTGTCTACCGGGACCGTTCTCGTCGCCCGCCGCGGGCAACGGCTCGTCGGCTCAGTTCGCGGCGAGACGCAGGACGACCAGGTCTGGTACATCGGACGGCTGATGGTTGCTCCCGACCTGTGGGGACAGGGCATCGGCGGCGAGCTGATGACGGCCATCGAAGGTTGCGCGCCACCTGGGACTACCCGGCTTCGGCTGCTGACCGGTGCGGCAAGCGAACGGAACCTTGCTTACTACCAGCGCCGCGGCTACCGCGAGGTGGCGCGCGATCTCGACGTGGTCGGGGTCGTTGTAGTGATCATGGAAAGGCCGATCTGACAGCGAGCAGCAAAGCTCAGACCGAAACCGCGGCGGCGGATCTCGATGTTCGCGCCGCCGATCTGCGGGAGGAGATGGCGGAACAACGCTTTTCCGTTCCGGCAGCTCCGACGAAGACGGCGGCAACGCAGCGAACATCGCCGCGAGCGGCAGCGAGTAATCAAACAGAGCGCGATTGCGCGAGCAGCAAGGCCAATAAGCCTGTGGCCAAAAACACCAGTGATCACAGTGGCCTCAGGTCGCCGTGAGGACGACCGGAGTTCTAGTGTGGCTGCGTGGCGACAATTTCTTTGACCCCCGCCCAGCAGGCGACCAGGTCAACCGTTGCGCTCAAGGCCTTGATGGCCGTCACTGGCCTCATCTTGATCGGCTACTTGCTGGCCCACATGTACGGCAACCTCAAGATCTTCGCCGGACCTGAGGCATTCAACGATTACGCCCATCACTTGCGAACACTCGGTCAGCCGATCCTTCCGTACGGCGGTGCACTCTGGATCATCCGGGTTGTTCTGATCGTCAGTGTCCTCGCCCACATGTACGCCGCATTCAGTCTGTGGTGGCGGGCGCACAAGGCGCGGGGCGGTACAAGGCGGTACCGCAGCAATAAGGCACGAACGGGAGTCCAGCGGACGTATTCCTCGTTCACGCTGCGCTGGGGGGGTGTCGTCATCTTGCTCTTCGTGATCTACCACCTGATGCACCTGACGTGGAACACCATCCACCCTGGCGGCGCTGCCGCCGAACCATACGACCGTGTGGTCAATGGCTTCCAGATCTGGTCGGTCGTCCTGGCGTACACGATCGCGATGATTGCGGTCGGGTTTCATCTGCGGCACGGCGCCTGGAGCGCCCTGACAACACTCGGAGCCAATACCTCGAGTCTCGCGCGGCAACGCCTGAACGTCCTGGCGTACGCGGTGGCCGGGGTGGTCACGATTGGCTTCCTGCTCCCTCCCTTCGCCATCCTCTTCGGGTTCGTGAGCTGATGGGCGATTGCATGCTGAGCATCATGAGGTGCACGTGACCAACTCCGAATTGCTTGACTCGCTCGACTCTGACTCGTTTTACATCGAGGGCGCTGACATCGCTGACGCCAAAGCGCCGAAGGTGCCCATAGAGAGGCGCTGGGAGGATCGCCGCTTCCGTGCCCGGCTGGTCAATCCGGCCAACCGTCGCAAGCTGAGTGTCATCATCGTTGGCAGCGGACTGGCCGGTTCCTCCGCGGCAGCAACTCTTGGCGAAGCGGGCTACAACGTCACCTGCTTCTGCTACCAGGACTCACCGCGGCGCGCCCACTCCATCGCCGCCCAAGGCGGTATCAACGCCGCCAAGAACTACCGCAACGACGGGGACTCGGTCCATCGGCTGTTTTACGACACCGTCAAGGGCGGAGACTTCCGGGCCCGGGAATCCAACGTCTACCGGCTGGCGGAGGTCAGCGTTCAGATCATCGACCAGTGCGTCGCCCAAGGAGTGCCGTTCGCCCGCGAGTACGGCGGCCTGCTCGACAACCGGTCATTTGGCGGCGTCCAAGTGTCGCGAACCTTCTACGCTCGCGGCCAGACCGGCCAGCAGCTGCTGATCGGGGCGTACCAGGCCTTGGAGCGCCAGATCGCTGCCGGCACGGTTGACATGAACACCCGGCACGAGATGCTCGAGCTGATCGTGGTCGACGGCAGGGCGCGTGGTGTGGTGATCCGGGACATGGTGACCGGCGCGATTGAAACTCACTTTGCCGACGCGGTGGTGCTCGCCACCGGCGGCTACAGCAATGTGTTCTTCCTGTCCACCAACGCCATGGGGTGCAACGTCACAGCCACCTGGCGGGCGTACCGCAAGGGCGCGTACTTCGCCAATCCCTGCTTTACTCAGATTCACCCGACGTGCATTCCGGTCAGCGGTGACTACCAGTCCAAGCTGACATTGATGAGCGAGTCGTTGCGCAACGATGGCAGGATCTGGGTGCCCAAGAGCGGGGAGGACAAGCGCGACCCTCGGGAGATCCCGGAGGAAGATCGTGACTACTACCTGGAGCGTCTCTACCCAGCCTTCGGCAACCTGGTGCCGCGTGACATCGCCTCGCGTGCCGCCAAGAATGTCTGCGACGAAGGCCGCGGCGTCGGTCCTAGCGGACTCGGGGTTTACCTTGACTTCGCTGATGCGATAGCGCGACTCGGCCGGGCATCCGTGGAGGCCAAGTACGGCAACCTCTTCCAGATGTATGCCCAGATCACAGGCGAGGACCCGTACGAGACGCCGATGCGGATCTATCCGGCTGTGCACTACACGATGGGCGGGCTCTGGGTCGACTACGACCTGGAGTCCAGCATTCCCGGGCTGTATGTCACCGGTGAGGCCAACTTCTCTGACCACGGAGCGAACCGGCTGGGCGCCAGTGCCTTGATGCAGGGTCTGGCCGACGGCTACTTCGTGCTGCCGAACACGATTAACGACTACCTCGCGGACGGTCCGTTCCCCAAGGTTGACGCGTCCCATCCGGCCGTGATCGACGCTGTCGATGCCGTGACTGCACGGATCAACAAGCTGCTGTCGGTGAACGGTAGCCGCACCGTGGATTCCTTCCACAAGGAGCTCGGGCGTCTGATGTGGGACTACTGCGGGATGGAGCGGAGCGAAGAGGGCCTGCGCAAGGCGCTCACAAGGATCCGAGAGCTGAAGAAGGAGTATTGGTCCGACGTCAGGGTGCTGGGCACGAACGAGGAGCTCAACCAAGCGCTCGAGCGCGCCGGTCGCGTGGCCGACTTCTTCGAGCTTGGTGAGCTGATGTGCATCGATGCACTGGTCAGGCGCGAATCGTGTGGCGGCCACTTCCGAGTCGAGAGCCAAACCCCAGACGGCGAGGCGTTGCGGAACGATGACGAATTCACGTACGTGTCGGCCTGGGAATTCGGCGGTGACGACGGGCGGCCGATCCTGCACAAGGAGCCGCTGATCTATGAGTACGTCGAGCTGAAGCAACGGAGCTACAAGTGAATATCACGCTGCGGGTCTGGCGACAGGCGAACCCGCAGGCCGCAGGCAAGATGGCCCTCTACAAGGTCAACGACGTCTCCGAGCACATGTCTTTCCTGGAGATGTTGGACGTGCTGAACGAGCGGCTGACTCTCCAGGGCGACGATCCCATCGCCTTCGACAGCGACTGCCGTGAGGGCATCTGCGGCATGTGTGGTCTGGTGATCAATGGCGTGGCACACGGCCCGCAGCAGACCACGACGTGCCAGCTACACATGCGCTCGTTCTCCGACGGCGACGTGATCGATGTTGAACCATGGCGCGCCGAGCCGTTCCCGGTGATCAAGGATCTGGTCGTGGATCGCAGCGCATTCGATCGGATCATCCAGGCTGGCGGATACATTTCCGCGCCGACCGGCACTGCTCCGGATGCGCACGCCACTCCGGTGCCCAAACGGGATGCCGACCGTGCGTTCGACGCGGCAACCTGCATTGCTTGTGGTGCCTGCGTAGCGGCGTGCCCCAACGGCTCGGCGATGCTGTTCACGGCCGCGAAGATCACCCATCTCGGCCTGCTGCCCCAGGGCGAACCTGAGCGCTACTCCCGGGTGGTCGGCATGGTGGCCCAGCACGATGCGGAGGGATTCGGCGGCTGCACCAACATCGGTGAGTGCACGGCTGTTTGCCCGAAGGGCATTCCGCTGGAGACGATCTCCCGGCTCAACCGAGACTTGATCAGCGCGCTGACCCACGGCGGCTCTCACTGGCCCAAGGCAGCTCCCATCAGGGAAGAGCTGGAGGAAGAGGAACCCGACTGAGTCGTCCCGGGGGTCGTGGCGATCAGAGTGTCAAGACGATCAGCAGCGCGGCGAAAGAGCCGACTAGCGCGCCGCCGTAACAGAGCACAGTGATCGGCGTGGCCAACCTCCTGAGCTGGAGTCCGTCGTACAGCGTGAACCTGAACCGGTGGGCCGAATGAAACAGCATGAGGACGAGCAGGCCCAGCAGGACCAGCCGGGTGAGCCAATGGCTGACCACCGCGTGCAGATGGTCGTAGTCGGGCTGGACCCATCCCAGGGGAATGGCCAGTCCGAACAGCACGACCAGGACGGGCAAGAACACCGCCGCGACCACTCCGCCGCCGCTGAACAACAGCCACACGATGGGCTCCATGTGCCGCTTGGTCATCGGAGCACCAGCCAGGCGATGAATGCCGATACGACAATGAGTCCCAGGTACTGCGAGGCGATAACCATCCCGGCCGGCACCCGGCCACCGACGCGAACCACCGTAGCCGCCGGCACGGTCCGGCCAGCGACGTTCACCATCTTCACCGCTGGCACGCGTCGGCCACCGAGCCGCACCACCATGGCCTGCGGGGTGAGCACGAACCACGTCACCGTGTGCAACACCGCAAAGGCAAGCGCCACGATGTTCACCACGACGACGATGGGTGACGCGGCCCAGTCCATGAACCGTTGGTACGAGGCCGCGCCACGCCCAATGGCAAAGACCATCACCATCAGAAACACCGCGAACCACCCCACGAATACGCTGCTGAGCTCCCGCATCACGAACATGAAATAGGTTCGCTTCTTCATCCACCACAGCCTGGATACGGGCTGCCGGTAGGTGGTCGGCGCACTCATCACGCACCCCGGGGGAGCAGGAAGGCCATCACATTCTCCTTGGCCGCCTTGAGCTTGTATCGCTGGATGGCACCTGCCGGGTCGACGTGCTTGGGGCATACCCGCGTGCATTCACCGACGAATGTGCACCCCCATACGCCTTCGCGCTCAATGAGCACGTCGAGGCGTTCTCGCTGCCCGCGGTCGCGAGAGTCCAGGTCGTACCGCTCAGCGAGGGCGATGGCGGCTGGGCCGATGAAGGTTTCGTCGATGCCGTAGATCGGACAGGCGGCGTAGCAGAGCATGCAGTTGATGCAGTTGCTGAACTGCTTGTACTCCTCCAGCTCCTCCGGGGTCTGTATGTATTCGCCATCGATCACGGACTTCTCGTCGTCTCGGATGATCCAAGGCTTGACTCGCGGGAGCTTCTCCATGAAGTCCTCGATGTCGACGACCAGGTCACGAACGATGGGGAAGTTGGTCAGTGGCTCCACTCGGACCGGCCCCGGTGCGTAGTCGCTGAGGAAGGTGGCGCACGTCAGCTTCGGCTCGCCTTCGACGTTCATGCCGCAACTGCCGCAGATGCCCATCCGGCACGACCAGCGATACGAAAGGCTGCTGTCGACGTGGTCCTTGACGAAGTTCAGTCCGTCGAGAATCGACCAGTCCCTCCGCAGCGGCACACCGTACTCGGCAACCGTGGGCTCGGTGTCCTGGCCCGGCGTATACCGCGTTACACGCATCTGAATGCTGTCGGACATGTGTGGCTACCTCCCGTACACCCGTTCGCCGGGTGGCCATCGTGTGATCGTCACTGGCGACCGCTCGATCCTGGTGGATCCGTCCGAGTCGCGGTAGGTCAGCGCGTGATTGAGGAAGCGCGCGTCGTCCCGCGTGGGGAAGTCGGTCCGCTGGTGGGCGCCGCGCGACTCCTCGCGCTGCAGCGCGGAGTGCAGGGTGCACTCGGCGACGTCGAGCATGTTTGCCAACTCCAGAGCCGCGACCAGCTCGGTGTTGAACACCCGAGTCTGATCGGACAGCTGGACGCGCTCGAGTCGCTGCTGCAACTCGGCCAGCAGATCAATGCCCTTGGTCAGCGAGTCACCGGAGCGGAAGATCCCTGCACTGTCCTCCATGGTCGACTGCATCTCTTCGCGGATGTCGGCGATCTGCTCGGTGCCCCGGTCGGCCGACAGCATCCGATCGAGTCGCTGCGCCTCGTCATCGGCCTGGCGGATCACGACCGACGGTGGCGGCTTGGCGCTGGCGGCGTACTCCGCGGCTGCCTTGCCCGCTCGGGCACCGAAGACCAGGCACTCCGGGAGCGAGTTGGAGCCCAGCCGGTTCGCCCCGTTGATGGTGACGCACGCGGTCTCCCCGGCGGCGAATAGTCCGTCGATAGGAGTCGCGCCATTGATGTCGGTGTGCACGCCGCCCATCATGTAGTGCACGACCGGACGGACCGGGATCAGCTCCTTGACCGGATCGATGCGCTCGTACGCCATACACAGCTCTCGCACCATCGGAAGCTTGGTGTCGATCAGCTCCGCGCCGAGATGCCGCAAGTCGAGATGAACGATTGGCCCGTACGGCGACTCGATCGTCCGGCCCTTCTCGACTTCGTGCACGAAAGCTTGCGACAGTCGGTCGCGTGGACCGAGCTCCATGCTGCGCAGCACCGGCGTGGGCTCGGGCTTGCCCAGGTCGTAGTCCTGGAGATAGCGGTAGCCGTCCTTGTTGAGCAACCAGCCGCCTTCGGCGCGCGTCGCCTCGGTGATGAGGATGCCCGTGAACGGGAGTCCAGTTGGGTGGTACTGAACGAACTCCATGTCCTTGAGCGGTGCACCTGCTCGATAGGCCAGCGCCATGCCATCACCTGTGCAGATGTTGGCGTTGGTCGTGAATGGGAAGACCTTGCCGGAACCCCCGTTGCACAAGACGACCGACTTCGCGGTGATGACTTCGATACGCCCGGTCATCAGCTCGATCGCCACGACCCCATGCACGCGTCCCTCGTCGACGAGAAGCCGAGTAACGAACCATTCGTCGTATCGCGTGACGTCTGCGTACTTCAGTGACGTCTGGAAGAGCGAGTGCAGCATGTGGAAGCCGGTCTTGTCCGCGGCGAACCAGGTGCGCATGTTCTTCATGCCGCCGAACGCGCGTACGGCGATCCGCCCGTTTGGTTGACGGCTCCACGGACAGCCCCAATGCTCGAGCTGCAGCAGTTCGAGCGGAGCTTCCTGCACAAACGCTTCCACCGCGTCCTGGTCAGCGAGCCAGTCGCTGCCGGAGACGGTGTCGTAGGCGTGTTCATCCAGAGTGTCATCCTCGGCGAACACGCCAGCGGCCCCGCCCTCGGCTGAGACAGTATGGCTGCGCATGGGATAGACCTTCGAGACCACGGCCACGCTGAGACTCGGATTGGTCTCGGCGATGGCGATTGCTGCCCGCAGTCCTGCGGCGCCGCCGCCCACGAGCAGTACGTCGTGGGCGGCGGCCGCGCCTTCACTCACCACCAAACTCCTCGTCCACCACGATCCTCCCCGGCATGCCTCCTGAACTCGGGTGCACGCTACCGTCGTGGAACTCTATACCCGGCAGACGGCGCAGAAGCCGTAGGAGGTCTCCGCGGCGAGGACGCTATTCAGACAGCCTTTTAGCCGCTGCCTCGACCAGGCCGAGCTGGGGATGAGCAAAGCCTGCCTCATCCTCGTCAGTGTTCACTGAATACAAAGATTCGTCGGTGTAGAAGACGTGGACGGTGATCATCATCCGGTCCTCCAGCACTGTCAATCCGACACTCTCGAAGTAGGTGTTCCTACTCGAGGATCGGTCTTGCTGATAGGCGACCTCGGCTACCTCAGCCTGGGCGGGATCAGCCGGTACCGAGGTCCAGTCAAGATGCGGGTGTAGCGCGTGAATACCCTTCGGTAGCTCCTTGCCGGAGCAGTTGATGACCCAACCTTCATAGATCGACTTGGCTCGTTGCGCAGCGGTCGGATCAGGAAACTGCAACGCCACCGCGTAGCGATCCGGCTCGTCGTCCAGCGATGACCGCGGGAAGGGTCGATCACCGGATGGATAGCGGGCCCGGAAGCTGCGGCTCTTGATCGCTGTCGCTCCGAGCGTTTCCAATGGTTGCGGCTGACAGATCGACAACTGACCCAGCGACCGGGCGTTGTGGTCGTACTCGATCACCTTCCCGCCCCCGATCGGGGAGGGTAGGTCGGCAGCCATGATCAGATTGGCATCGGTGATGGTGCGTTCCTGCTGCGGAGTACTGCTGCTCGGGCCAGGGGTAGGTCCGGGGGTCGGGCTGAGCCACGCGCACTGCGCAAAGAGCAGGCAGCTGCCAAGCGCCATCGCTGCTGCGGCAATCCGACCGAGCCGGGAGCGCGCCTTTACAGGGAGGCGGCCACGGCCCAGCTGAAAGGTCATGGGCACATTGTGCGCGCACTGGCTGGAGGCTTCTGACGATTTCGTCTTGTCTCCGCGGATGTGGCAGACTTGACGGCTGCCGTCCTGCACTACGACACCTGCCACAGGGGGAAGGTCGCCGCGGGACGCAATTCAACTGGATGTACGACTGTAGTGACCTGTGGCACCGGCGAGGAAGTTCCCATGAGCAAGCTCATTAACGAGCTCGACCAAGCATCGATGCGCAGCGATCTTCCCGCCTTCCGCCCAGGTGACACCGTCAAAGTTCACGTCAAGGTCGTCGAGGGCACTCGCTCGAGAATCCAGGTCTTCACCGGTGTGGTCATCTCCAAGGCAGGCGATGGCATTCGTGAGGCATTCACGGTCCGCAAGGTGAGCTTCGGGGTCGGCGTGGAGCGTACGTTCCCACTTCACAGCCCGATCATTGACAAGATCGAGGTAGAGCGCCGCGGCGACGTACGCCGGGCAAAGCTCTACTACCTGCGAGGCCTGCGAGGCAAGAAAGCCAAGATCAAGGAAAAGCGCGACGCCAGCTGATCACCGGTCAATTCCGACATGGCGCCGCGATGGGTCAAGGCGACGCCGCGGCGGGCGTTGCAGCCGGTCGCCGAGCCCGGGCCGGATCAGGCCGAATCCGAGGACTCGGACCCAGACAAACTGAGCTTTGGCCAGCATGTACTGGCCTTCTTCAAGGAATTGACGGCTGTCGTCGTTGGCGCCCTCATTGTGGCGTCGCTGCTCCGCGGATTTGTGGGTCAGATGTTCTTGATCCCGTCGATCTCGATGGACAACACGCTCCAGGTCAACGACCGCGTTGTAGTGGAAAAGCTCAGCGGCATCAAGCGTGGGCAGGTTGTCGTCTTCAAAGATCCCGGCGGCTGGTTGACCGGCAGCACCCCCCGCGAGCGCGGTCCGATCGGCAAGGCGTTCCAGTTCATAGGCGTGCTGCCCGACACCAGTACCGAGCACCTGATCAAGAGGGTGATCGGCTTGCCCGGGGATCATGTGGTCTGCTGTGATGCGGTTGATCGCCTCACTGTCAACGGCCAAGCCCTTGATGAAACCTCCTACCTGAGCACCGGGCCGGATGGTGAACAGGTGCAGGCATCGGCCATCAAGCTCGACGTCGTCGTTCCCCGTGACCACATCTTTGTGATGGGGGACAACCGTGATCACAGCCGCGACTCGCGGTGCCACCTCAATGACGTGCAAGGCGGGGCCACGAAGGGTCAGAATGCATTCGTGTCGCAGGATCTGGTCATTGGTCGCGCGATCGCCGTCGTTTGGCCTTTCGATCGCCGACACAGCTTGCCTATTCCAGCTACGTTTGAGACCGTCCAGTCCGGCAAGCAGCCGGCGCCGGACCTAGCAACGATCACCGCCGGACCTGAGGCCAGCTGTTGACCACTCATAAGAGTCCTGCCGCGCCCCCGAGCCTGGCCGGTGATAAAGCCAACCGCAGACAGAACAAACCGCAGACGATCGGTCGACGTGCTTGGGCGTTCACACGAGAACTGCTTATCGTGGTTGTTGGTGCGGTGGTGGTGTCCTCACTGCTTCGCGCGTTCGTCGGGCAGATGTTCATTATCCCTTCGCAGTCGATGGAGAACACGCTCTTGGTAGGTGATCGTGTGGTTGTGCAGAAGCTGACCGACTTCAAGCGTGGCGACGTCGTCGTTTTCTCCGATCCGGGCGGCTGGTTGGAGGCGGAACCGGCTGATGATCCTCCTCCGTGGGACAAAGTGTTGGAGTTCATCGGGCTGCCGACCCGGAGCACGCCTGGCCATCTGATCAAGCGCGTCATCGGGATGCCAGGAGACAAAGTCGTTTGTTGCACCAGCAAGGGCCGGATCACCGTCAACGGCTATGCCCTTGACGAGAGCAGCTACCTCTACACAGATCCCGACAATGTCCAGGTCAACCCATCCGATGTCCGGTTCGAAGTCGTGGTTTCCAAAGACCGGATCTTCGTCATGGGTGACCACCGCGATCTGAGTGCCGACTCGCGCTGCCACCTATCCGACCTGTCGACAAGTCAGGGGATAGGTCAGGTCGCCTTCGTCCCGACTTCGCTCGTGGTCGGGCCTGCTTTCGCGATTGCGGCGCCTTTCGATCGAGCTGGCCGGTTGCGACGTCCCGCCACATTCGAGAAGGTCCCCGCTCCGCGCCATCCTGCGCCCGAAAGAGCGGTGATCAAACCCGCCGGGGTGAGCTGCTGATGCCTGCCGCGAGGGGTGCAGCGCCCGTCCTTGTCAAGCGCAACAGTGGTATCTACGGGTACGAGCGGGCGCTGCAGCGGATGGGTCTCTACCCGGTCGCTGGAGCCGATGAGGCTGGCCGCGGCGCCTGTGCAGGACCGCTTGTGGCGGCAGCGACGATTCTCAGCGACGCCAAGTCGCAGCAGATCGCCGGGCTGAGAGATTCCAAGCTGCTTACCGCCTTGCAGCGGGATCGTCTGTACGCCGAAATCACCGAAAAGGCCATCGCCTGGTCCGTGGCCTGCATCGAGCCGGCGGAGTGCGATGCGCTCGGCATGCACGTCGCGAACGTGATGGCGTTACGGATGGCCCTGTCGCGACTCGACGTGCCCCCGATGTATGTACTGACCGACGGGTTCAGCGTGGACGGGCTCTGCACGCCGGGACTCGCGGTGTGGAAGGGCGATCAGGTGGTGGCGTGCGTCGCGGCTGCATCGATCATCGCCAAGGTGACGCGGGACAGGATCATGTGCGAGCTGGACCAGCTCTATCCGGAGTATGACTTCAAGGATCACAAGGGCTATTGCACGCCGCTGCACCAGGAGAAGCTGGATGCGTACGGCCCGTCTGCTACCCACCGGATGCGCTTCGTCAATGTTTCCCGAACGGCTAGAGTCGATTCGCTATGAAACACGGCAGGAGCCAACCGACTTCCGGCCCTCGCGGCGAGCGACGTCGATGAGCGCCGAAGATCTCGAACAGTACGAAAGCGAGCTAGAGCTTCAGCTCTACCGCGAGTACAAGGATGTTGTCGGCATCTTCACGTATGCGGTGGAGACGGAGCGTCGGTTCTACCTCTGCAACGCTGTCGACCTGAAAGTGCGCACCGAAGGCGGTGACGTCTACTACGAGGTCTCCATGGGCGATGCCTGGGTCTGGGACATGTATCGTCCCGCTCGTTTCGTGAAGAGCGCAAAGGTCCTCACATTCCGCGACGTATCAATCGAAGAGATCGCGCACAGTGACCTCGAGGTCCCCAAGCCGAGTTAGCTACTAGCGCTTCCCGCGTACGTCCGACGCTCGAAGCGCGGTTCCCACAACCCCTGACTGGACAGCTTCCACAAATTTCGGTGACCCCGCACGATTCGGGTCGGCGTACGCATGCTTCCGATCGACCACCTGGCCGTCTCCACCTTGATCGGCGGATCGACTACTCGGCGATCTACTTCGCCGATCTGCTCCAGGTCAGCGCCGTTGAGATCCATATCTGATTAGAACATGGCTGCGATTCTGACCGAAGAGAGCTGTGAGCGACGTACGTGTCTCAGGAAGAGCGAGCGAGGCGACGGCCAATATCGGGCAGTGCCGACGCGACGAGGGCCATAGCACGCAGCCAGAGTGCGGTTCGGGGTTTGGATCTCGTAAATGAGGCAGGCACAGGATCTAGGCGACCTTCACCCTGGTCGCCCTCGGGGAGGCGCACTGGCTCGAACAGCAGCACCGCCTGATCCGCGAGTTGCTTTTGGCGCTCTGATATCGCGGAACTTGAGAGAAAGCTGGAACGCTGGAAGCCACCGGCCCTTGCGCCGCTCCGGGGCACGTGGCTTGGCGAGATCGACGCCACGCTCTACCTCAGCGACACCGCCCGGCTGCTGGAGCCAGGCGGCACGGAAATCGAGATCCCAACACCGCTCCTGGACGATGTGGGCAGAGCTCTGGAGCATGTCTTACTCGCAGACGTTGCAGACGAGTACCTCTACCTCGGTCCGATCGACTCGCTGACGCTCGTTGAGCCGCCCGGCGAGCCGCGACTGCTCAAGTGCGGCACAGCTCCGAGCGCCATGTCCATCCGCTTTCGCTGGCCAGGTCGGGGAAGCCGCGCCGAACGGTGTGCACCAATGCCGCTTGTGCAGATCTACCACGGAGGACAGGGTGCATTGTCGCGGGTGTGGCGCGCCCTCCGGCGCCTCGCCGGGCCGGGAGGGCTCGCCGCGGTCGAGGCCGAGCTGGTCCGCGCAGAGCCGTTGGACCAGGGCTGCGAGTTCCTCGCAGTCGGTGTCGGGAAAGGGTCTCCAACTCGAGGGAGCTCGCCGTGCTCGGCGTCCATGACGTTTCAGGGTCGATGGCGGGTCCATTACGAGAAGGCGAGTGCTCCGACGAGTTTGGTGGATGCGGTGTCTCCGGCTTTCGTGGCTCCGCCGACGGCGTAGAGGGTGTTGCCGATGGCGTGACCCCGAGGCCGTGGCGGCCCGGGTCGAGGGAGGCCAAGGTGGTCCAGGTGGCGTTGGGGGCGCTCACGTCGTAGGCCTGGACGGTGCCGGAGACGCTGGTGGGCGTTTCGCCGCCGACGACGATGAGTTGGCCGTTGACGATGGCGGCGCCGGCGCCGCCGACCGGTTGCGGCGTGGGAGTCAGGGCGGTCCAGCGGTTGGCTTTCGGGTCGTAGCATTGCACGACGTCGGTGTTGCTGCTGGCGCTGAATTTGCGTCCGCCGACGGCGTAGAGGTAGCTGGAGTCGGCGGCGACCGCGAGGTGGTCGCCGGGCACCGGGATGTCGCCGGCGTCGCGCCAGCTGGTGCCGTCATAGACCTCGGTCTGGGTGACCAGCTGCTCGGGGTTGCCGGTGCGTCCGCCCACAACGATGATCTTGTCGCCGACCACGGCGGCGCCGCCGGCGCCGCGCGCGTGACCCAGGGGTGGGCCATCCACCCATTTGCCGGTGTTGTTGTCGAGCAACAGCACCCGGGGTGAGGTGACCGCGAGCAAGTCGTTGTCGCGCGAGTGGAACCCGCCGATGACCGCCAGCTGTTCTTTGCTCTCCGACCTTGAAAAATACTCGCGAACGCAGCCACTCCGGCGCCGATAACGGCAACAAGATGCTGCACATGCTCCACAGGCTCCATCTGATCCACCCCCACTCGCAACGGACAAATTTCAGACGTTACAGGAGATATCGTGGTGGCACCGGGGCACGCGCAACGTCATGCGTGCGCTGAATCACCTCTTTCATGATCTCGATCTTGACGAGTACGAGATCGTCGAGGAGGGCAAGCCCTACAGAGTGTGGTGCGTCCCGGCGGAAGTCTTGAACCGGTTCCCCCCGGCTGCTGACCGACGAGGAGATCTAGCGCGCCTAAATTCGCTGGGCACGATCCGGCGGCGACGTGTGCAAACCTTGGCTTGCCACGTGGCTGAGACGCTGCACTAGCCGCACCGCGTGGTCCATCCCCGCTAGGGTCCCAGGTGTGGCGCTACCTGACTACGAGACGCTTATAAGAGTTTCAGGGTCGACGCCGCGTGCGAATTGGTGTTGCTGAGCAGGTAGGTCAAGAAAATTCTGGGCGCTGGGCGCGCGCACTCTTAGCGTCATGGTGTTGTGTGGCACGGCCAGGGCCTCACGCGTGCGGCTGCGGG
Source organism: Propionibacteriaceae bacterium (assembly GCA_035535875.1). Lineage (GTDB taxonomy): Bacteria > Actinomycetota > Actinomycetes > Propionibacteriales > Propionibacteriaceae > Microlunatus. The sequence continues at coordinate 1,326 of DATLPF010000184.1, read as the reverse complement.
AAAAATCCCGGCAGGCGATCTACCGAACGGATCCCGCGCTCGACCTGCGACAGCCACGACTCCGAGCTAGCGGCGATGTCAGGTCTTTTCTTCACCTCTTGTCCTGGCTGCTGGCAGCCATTAGCGTCATGGGTCAGATGGAGTCAGACCGAAAGGACCTCCGAATGTCGCTGATGGGTAAGGCTCACCTCGTCGTATTGTGGACAGTGGACTCCGGCGACGAAGGCGAGTGGGACCGCATCTTCGCCAGCCACGGTGGGTGGATGACCGGCCATCCACGCGAGGGTGATGTGGCGCTTGTGTCGTACACGATTTCGAAGGGTCCGGAGCGTTCGAATCCTCTAGACCCGGGTTCCGAACCCACCGGTAAGACGATATATGTACTCGACGAGTACTACGAGTCGCCAGCTGGCATTGCCCGGCACTGGGAGGAGGCCATGGAGAAGTGGGCCGACGATCTCGGCGCAGTGATGCAGGCGAGTACACAGGCAACGGTGTCGACATTGCACAGTGGAACAGTTGTCAACGCGCTCTGGTAGCGGCACAGCTAGTACACCCAGGGCACAATGGGCCAAGCGTTGCAACAGAAATGAGTGAATTATGTCTGAAGACGACAACAAAGCCGCCGTCCGTCGCTTTTTCGAGGATGCCTGGAACAAGGGCGACGTTGCTCAAGTGAAAGCTTTCCTGGCGGATGAATTCGTCAGCCATAACTCGCTAAATTTCACGATACAAAGTTCCGACGACTATTGCCGGGGTTTGGTTGCTTACCGCGCGGCCTTCCCGGACCTCATCACATCGGTGGAGGATGTCATCGCGGAGGGAGACCGGGTAGTCGTACGTGGGACGGATCGAGGGACGCACCAAGGCGAGTTCATGGGCAGAGCCGCCAGCGGTCGATTTGTTACGGCGACATGGATAGAGATCTTCCGGATGGAGTCGGGCAAAGCTGTAGAGGGCTGGGTCGAGTCGGACACTAAGATGTTGATGGACCAGCTCAATCCTTGAAACGCGCCCAGTGCCACCCTCATGCGGTGCCGAAGCATCCGTTGAAATGTTAGACGTTCACTCCCGGCTGATCAGGATCGACGGGCGACGACAGCGTGGCACGTCCTCGGCTTTCCTACGCGCTCCATAACGGGCAATCTGAGCGCCGTGAACTCACACAGCATCGCGGACGTAGTCCGTCGTTTCTACGAGGGCTGGAACAACGGGTCGATCGACTTCGCAGACTTGGTCGCCGAAGACATCGTGAACCACCAACCCGAGGCGGAGCCCGAGCAAGGACGACAACGCTTCGAGGAAGCGGTCAAAGGTGTCATGCGA
>DATLPF010000183.1:0-7316 GCA_035535875.1 Propionibacteriaceae bacterium | reverse complement strand
ACTCGGGATCTCCCAGCAGATGCTGCAGCAGATCGCTCTCGGCGGGCTCATGATCGCCTTGCCGATCTACCTCCAGATGGTGCTCGAATACAACGCCATGGAGGCGGGGTTGTCTATCGCCCCGCTCTCGCTCAGCATGTTTGCCGTCGCCATGCTTGCGGGACGAAAGGCCGGGCGACGGCGGCCAAGCACGGTTGTTCGGATCGGCTTTCTGCTGCTCACCGTCGGGATTGGAGTGCTGATCCCGATCGTGCCTCGGGCCGACTCCGGCTGGTATCTCCTTGTTCCGTTGCTGCTCGCCGGATCGGGGCTGGGCCTGCTGGTGTCTCAGCTCAACAACTACACGCTGGCGCCGATCTCGGAAGAACGGGTCAGCGAGGCTGCAGGAGTCAACTCCGCGGCGGGATCGTTCGGGCTGTCGTTCGGCTTGGCATTCGCAGGCGCCATCATGCTGGCCACGCTCTCCTTCGCTTTCACCGCCCTGGCCCAGGACAGTACGGTGCTGCCGCCGTCCGATAAGGAGCGGGTGGCCGTAGCGCTCGAGGAGGATGCGGAATTGATGACCAACACCCAGCTAATAGAGGTCCTCGAGGATGAACCGCCTGAGATCCAGGCTGAGATCATTCGCATCAATACAGAAGCAAGACCGCTGGCACTTCAGGTCGCCCTGTTAGTTCCGATCATCGCCGGTCTGCTCGGGCTGCTGAACTCCTTCCGAATGAGCCGACTTCCAGACGTAGCCCCATCCTCGGCCGCCGAGGGGATGGCTCTCGGCTGAGGACTGACTAGCCACGGAGCGGTATGACGACGTCATGGCCGCCGCCTTCGTGCGTCAGCCGTTTACGCAGCCGGTCTGTTGTGGCGACAGGCGCGAACCCCCGGCAAAGGTGAACGGCGACACCAGCATCCGGCCGTAACGGATGGGAACCAGCTCCGGGACCCGACTTGCGGCTTGCTCCTCGAGCAGCCCGACCGGGTCGGGTCGTGCCGCCTTCCCCCGGGCGACACGCTCCTCGGGCGTCAGGTGCGCAACCTTGCGTGCTGGATCGCGCGCTCCGGGCGGCGGCGAGAGAGCAACTGCGTACAACGGTCGGTTGCGCCGGCGCGTAGCTGCGCTCCTTTGTGGCGCGAGATTCAGGGCTATCAGCTCGACACTCAGGCTTTTTGGCCTCCGTGCCAGAGCTCGCCGGCTCTGCCCTTCAGAATGGGCAGGGCGATGCTGCCGCGTACGATGCCCTCGTCATTCCGCTGACCACGCGCGAGACCGACGTACTCAGGCTTCTGGCTGAGTTTTGCTCTAATGAGGAGATCGCAGCGGATCTCGTTTTGTCTCTGAACACAGTCAAGACGCATATGCCATCACTGTTTCAGAAGCTGTCGGTCACTCGCCGGGCTGACGCCGTACGCCGGGGTCGCGCGCTCGGCCTCTGCTAAGCACTTCAGCCACTTGTTAAGCGCTCGGGCCTCCGCTACGACTGCCGCTCGCACGCGTCGTGACTCACTCCGCGTTACTTACTTGGTCTTGGCATCATCTGCGGGTGATGCCAAAACCAAGTAACTGAGCCAAGTGCGGGACGGGGGCTGATGATCAAGCCAGGGCTGTAGCCTTGAGCCGTTCGAACTCCCCCGCTGTGATGGTCCCATCATCGAGCAGACCCTTGGCAGTAGCTATTTGCTGCGTCGGGTTGCCTCGCCCCGCCACGTCCTGAATGTAGGACTCAGTAGCCGCCTGAGCCTGCCGCACCTCACCCGTCTGCCGCTCCGCCATTCCCCTGCCGCGGGCAATGAGGTAGATCAATGCCGTGAGGAAGGGGACGAAGATGAGCGCAATGATCCAAAGAGCCTTCCACCATCCGCTGAGGTCCTTGTCGCGGACGAGATCACCGATGATCTGGAACAAGATCATTAGGTAACAGACGAAGAAGAAGCTCCAGATCAGGAGCCAGAAGAAATCCCCGAAATTCATGTCGTGCGCCTCCTGAGATTGTGCATTATTGGTTCGTTCCCTTCACCTCAGCGGTGCTGAGGAGCGGCATCAGCATTGCACGATCCGAGACAGTGCGCTCACTCTTAGCGGGTGAAATTAAGGAGCCGATGGATTGGGACGCAAACGTCGGGCGGGAAACGCGTAGCCGCGTCCCGCATCAGAAACCAACATTAGGAGCCGCGCTCCAGGCCAAGTGTGGCCAAGAGATCCTCGTGGAGTTCCATCCAAACCGTGTGGCATGAGTCGATCTTGGGTTGGGCGACCCACGCTCGGTCGCCGCGATCCACCCGCTCCAGGCCCGCTGAGTACCGTTCGGCGTACCCGGTGAAGCGCTGCAACGCAGCGGCGAGCTGCTCGCATACGGACCGAAGTCCACGCTGAAGACCGCGCAGATCATCGAGAACACGCTGATCCCAGCGCCCGTCTGTGTGATCGTCCGCAGCCAAGGGATCGGCTCGATCCGGCCGGATCTGCCAATTCGTGACCGCGGCCAGGAAACCCGAGTTAAGGGCAATGAACACCTCATGTGCGGCGATGACCTCGGAGCGTGCCCCGGTTTTGTCCAGCTCGACCGACAGGCGTCGTTCGTTCTCGACACGACCAGCCCCAGTCAATGCCCAGCCGTCGATGTCGGCGAAGCTCACACGACTGATCCATCCGAAGGCTTCATAGTCGAGCAGCAATTCGCGCACAAGATCACAATCCAGAGCGAAGCGCCCGGCCACTGCCACCGCGTCCGCCACCCCCTTCACCCGCAACCCGTGCAACACGAGCAGCTCGGGAGAGGAGATGTGCGCCACAGCCCAAGACCCTAACGCGGCGAGATGACCGACGATCCACATTGGTACCCAACGACAACCACCCGATCCCGCTGAGAGCGCAGGCGCCAAGACGAGATAATCTATGCACTGTCGTGACTGACTGCCCTGCTTTTAGCCCGTCTGTCAGACAACTCGCCAACTTCTGCATGGCGGGCTGCGTGACGATCAGCCACGCGCAGTAAGCAGATCACGCCGCAACCGGGCTGTTCTGAGCGCCATCGAGCCGACAGCAGACGGTCAGCCACGCGACATGCCACTGATGGGAGTTGTTCGGATTAATACGAGCTGCAGTGCTTCTCTATGCACTCACGGGGGTAAGGAGCTGTCATGCGCGTGGCGATCGTTTCGACCTATCAGCCGCGTCCCTGCGGTATTGCTGTGTTCTCCTCAGATCTGCGGGCGGCGCTCGTGGAGGCCGACTCGTCGGTCGCTGTCGAGATCGTCTCCATAGTTCGGGATGATCCTCATTCGCACCCACCAGAGGTCGTCGCGACGATCCGACAGGATGTTGCGAGCGACTACGCCGCGGCGGCCTCGGAACTGGCGCGACGCGATGTCGATGTCGTCCTGATCGAGCACGAGTACGGCATCTTCGGCGGTGATAACGGGAAGTTTGTTCTCAATCTCGCAAACGAGCTAACCGTTCCGATGGTCGTCACGCTCCATACCGTGCTGGCGAGCCCGCCAGTGGGCAAGGCCGCTACCCTGCGAGCGCTGTGCCGGCGAGCAACGCTGGTCATGGTGTTCACCGAGACAGCCCGTCGGATGGTCGTCGAGCAGGGCCTTGCCGAATTCGAGCGCATCAGGGTGGTGGCACACGGAGCTCCGGACATACTGACCGCAGCCGCGTGGTCCGACAATCCGGGAGTGATTGGTGATAGAGACCTTGCCGGCCAGTCCGAAGGACTAGGTTTGCCGAGCCTCGCGGGTCGTACGGTGTTGTCGACTTTCGGGCTCATCTCAGACTCAAAGGGCCTAGAACTGGCGATCCGTGCCCTGCCAGCGATCACCGCCGTCCATCCAGAGGTCATCTACTTGATCGCAGGCCAAACGCACCCCGAGGTGATCCACAAGGAGGGCGAGAGTTATCGGCTCGGGCTGCAGCGGCTTGTACATGATCTTGATCTCTATGATCATGTGTGCTTCATTGACCGATTCCTGACGATCGATGAACTTGCCTTGCTGCTCGCACGCACCGACCTCTACCTCACGCCGTACCGCTCGCCAGACCAGATCGTCTCCGGAGCCCTTACGTACGCCGTCGCGGCTGGATGTCCAGTCGTGTCGACCCCCTATTTCTACGCCGAGGATCTGCTGAGCTCGGGCGCGGGCGTGCTCGTGCCCTTCGGGGACTTCTCAAAGCTGGCGGCCGCCGTGCTCGACCTGCTCGGGTCACCCGCCAAGTTGGGCGGAGCACGGGCAGCTGCCCGACGAGTTGGCGCGGACCTCCGATGGGCAAGCGTCGGGAAGGGGACCCTCGAGCTCTTGTCCGAAGCTGCCCAAGGAGTGCTGCGCCCAGCTGGGGCGGCGGGATCTCGATGAGAAGTTCGCCCCAGATACAGCCCGGGCATCTGCTCAACCTCGTCGACGATGTCGGCATCGTGCAGCACGCCTACGGAACCATTCCTAACCGATCCACCGGTTACTGCGTTGATGACGTGGCGCGGCTGGTGATCACCGGGCTGGCTCTGGAGCACGGGTTGAGTGACGGGCCCTATCGCCGCGTTCTCGCCTCAGGGCTCGCTTTCCTGTTCCATGCCTGGGACGGTAGGGCGCTCGGCATGCACAACCTGATGGATTACCGGCGTCGCTGGCAGGACGCTCCCCACGTCGGTGATCACATCGGCAGAGCAGCCTGGGCGCTCGGTGCGGTCATCGCGGACGAGCCTGCACGCGAAGAGGCTGCGCCGTGCCTGGGAATGCTCGCCGACATGCAGCCCTGCCTGGAGGGGGCCGCCACTCCGCGCGAGGCGGCGTACACAATCCTCGGGCTCACCCGGCCCGACATCAGTGTTCTCCCAGCACCGCTGCAGAGACTGCTCGAGACGTTGTCCGACCGGCTCTGCAAGTGGTACGACGAGCACCGCCGGCAGGGCTGGCTGTGGTTCGAGAACTCCCTGACCTACGACAACGGCCGGCTGCCGCAGGCAATGATCGCGGCAGGTGCGCGACTCGAGAAGAGTGAGATCAGGCAGCGCGGTCTGCAGGCCCTCGATTGGTACGCCGACCAGTGCACCGTGAATAGCGACGCCATCCGCCTAGTCGGTAATCGCTGGCGGCGGGCCGATGACCCCGCTCGTTCGCACGGTGAGGAGGGCGACGAGCAGCCCATTGACGCGGCGGCGCTGACGGAGGCGCTGATCGAGGCATGGAAGTACACCGATCGTCGTGAGTACGCCGGTCGGGCGGTGCGTACGTTCGAATGGTTCCTCGGGCGGAATACCCAGGGCCTACCGGTATACGACTTCGCCAGTGGCGGCTGCCACGACGGTCTCGGCCGAGCCGGTTTGAACCCCAACGAAGGCGCCGAGTCCACACTGGCCTACCTGCAAGCGCTGCTCGCGCTGGAGAGTGCCGGCCTGCAGAGCTGCATTACGCGACCATAAGTGAAGATCACTGCGAGCGTCGGGAATCGCGCACCGACGCACGGAGAAGGAGCGAGTGGAGGCGCTTTTCCTCTGCGAGCGACGACGGCGGCGGCGACGGATCTACTGCGCGATGCGCAAGCAGTGGGAAAAGTTGCACTTTTGGGGCCGATCGCCTGGCGTACGCCTCCTAGGCATTACGGCCCGTGGGAGCAGGTGGCCGGCCTGTTGGCCGACGGGCTGGCGCAGCGCGGTGTAGACGTGACGCTCTTTGCGACCCTCGATTCGCAGACGACGGCAACCCTCGACGGAGTGTCCCCGCGCGGTTATGAGGAGGACGCCAGCCTCGACGGTCGTGTCTGGGAAGGCTTGCACGTTGCCCATGCGCTGTCGCGCTCATCGGAGTTCGACTTGATGCACAACCACCTGGACTGGCTGCCGTTGGCGTTCTCGAAGCATTGCCGGACGCGCCTTCTGACAACTATTCACGGCTTCTCGGACCGCAAAATCCTTCCGGCCTACCAAGCGGCCGATTCGGCGTACGTCTCGATCTCCGATGCCGATCGGGCACCAGAGCTGGCCTACTGCGCGACCGTCTACCACGGCATCGACCTGAGCCTCTTCACCTTCTCGGCAAGCGGTGGGGAGGATCTGGTCATCCTCGGCCGCATCCATCCCGACAAGGGCACAGCGGAGGCTATTGACATCGCCAAGCGCGTCAGACGCCGGCTGAAGATCGCGGGCCCGATCCAGGACGCGGCCTACTTCGAGGAGCGCGTGGCGCCGCTGATTGATAACGACCGGGTTTGCTATCTCGGCTCGGTCGGTCCCGACCAGCGCTCCGATCTTCTTGCTTCGGCCGCTGCCCTGCTGCACCCCATCGCATTCGCCGAACCCTTCGGGCTGTCCGTCGTCGAGTCGATGGCGGCGGGCACCCCGGTGATCGCCTACAACCGAGGCTCCATGCCAGAGATCATCGACGAAGGCGTGACCGGTTTCCTGGTGTCGGACGCCGAGTCTGCCGCGGCAGCGGTGGATTCGGCGATCAAGCTCGACCGCAGCAAGGTCCGCCGCGTGGCGGAGCGCCGTTTCAGCGCCGATCGCATGATCGACGATTACCTTGCTTTATATGCCACGATCCTCCGGTGAGATCAGCGGCGAACTCTTCCAGCGTTATCGAGGAAACCCGCTGCTCAGCCCTGAACGTTGGCCGTACGCGGCCAACGCGGTGATGAACGCTGGAGCTGCTCAGGTCGATGGCACCACCGTGCTGCTCTGCCGGGTCGAGGATCGACGGGGAATCAGTCACCTCACCGTCGCCAGGTCGCAGAACGGCGTCTCGAACTGGGTGGTCGACGACGATCCACTGCTTGCGCCCGACCCGGATCTCCGGCACGAGGCGTGGGGTCTGGAGGACCCCCGGCTCAGCTGGGTCGAGGACCTCGATAGCTGGGTGATCGCGTTCACCTCGTTCGGACCTGGCGGCCCTGGGCTCTCCTTGGCCATGACCAAGGACTTCCGATCCGCCGAGCGGCTCGGCATGGTGCGTGCTCCGGAGGACAAGAACGGCGCGCTGCTGCCGCGCCGCATCCGTGGCGAGTACGTCTTGCTCCACCGCCCGGTCACAGCTCTGACGCACCGGGCCGACATTTGGCTCTCGCGCTCGACGGACTTGCATAGCTGGGCTCCGCCGGAGCCGGTGCTCGCGGCGAGGCCTGGAGGCTGGTGGGACTCGGCCAGAATTGGTATCGGGCCGCCGCCCATCGAAACCCCAGAGGGCTGGCTCTTGATCTATCACGGCGTACGCCAGACCGCTTCAGGTGCGCTCTACCGCGCCGGCCTAGCACTTCTTGATCTTGAAGAGCCGACCCACGTACGGCGACGTTGTGCCGAATGGGTGCTCGGTCCGCGGGAGGACTACGA
>DATLPF010000182.1:0-54088 GCA_035535875.1 Propionibacteriaceae bacterium | reverse complement strand
AATGAGGTGTTCAATCCGCGGCTACGTCGGGGTCGGGCCGCGCGCAAGAGGGCTAAGGACGAAGGCGAAGAGCTCGAGGAAGTGTCGGTCGAGGGCGAGGACGCCGGTCCGGTCGGGAGCGGTGGCTTCTTGGAGACACCGGTGTCGGCAGGACGTGGGGAGAATCGCTAATGGGCACTCTGGTCAATGCGGAGAACATCCGTGGGGTCTATTACACCGAAGGCAAGGATGTGGTAGCCGTCAACGATGTGTCGATCAAGATCGAGGAGGGCGAGGTCCTCGGGCTGGCTGGCGAATCCGGAAGTGGCAAGACCACACTCGGCTCGATCATCGCACTCATCGCTCGGCCACCGCTGCACGTGGAGCACGGCACTCTGGAAATCGACGGCCAGGTCCAAGAGCTCGGTGGTCACGCGAAGATCCCGCGTACCTGGCGTGGGGCGGTCGTGTCAATGCTGCCGCAGGGCGCGATGAACTCGATCAGCCCCACCAAGCGGATCCGCCACCTGGTCTACGACGTGATGCGGTCACACGACGGAAAGATCTCCAAGGATGAGGCACTCGACCGGGCTCGGGACCGGCTTACCACGTTGGGCCTGCCTGCCCGGGTCCTCGACGCATACCCGCACCAGCTCTCCGGTGGCATGAAGCAGCGCACGGTGACCATCATCAGCACCTTGCTCAATCCGCGGCTGTTGGTCGCCGATGAGCCGACCTCTGCGCTCGATGTGACGTCGCAGAAGATCTTGATCGAGATGCTGCTGGAGATGCTGGAGAAGAAGATCATGTCGGGAGTCATCTTCGTGACCCACGACCTTCCGGTACTGCGCACTGCGGCGAACAGGATTGCGGTGATGTACGAGGGCAGGATCGTCGAATTGGGACCCACCGAGATCGTGGTCGAGAATCCGCAGCATCCGTATACGCAGGGGCTCATGAGTTCCGTGCTGGCGCCCGAGCCGGCGTATGCCAATACCAGGATCGAGGGCATGAGCAGCTTCGACCGTTCCCTCTTTGACGCACCGGCGGTGATTCACTGATGACTGAGATCTATCGAGCCGAGCACATCACCAAGACCTTTGGCCATGGCAAGCATGAAGTGCAGGCGGTCAAGGACGTCTCGTTCAGCCTCGAACAAGGAGAGGTCACCACCATCGTTGGCGAGAGCGGCTCGGGTAAGTCGACAATCGCCAGGATGGTGCTCGGCCTGATGCCCATCACGTCCGGCAAGCTTATTTTTGATGGCAAGGACGTCACGAAACTCAAGGGACGCGCCCGGACCGAGTACTGGCGAGATGTGCAGGCGGTGTTCCAGGACCCGTTTTCCGCGTTCAACCAGTTCTTCACCGTCGGCAAGCTCCTTGACCGTTCCATGATCATGGTTGGCAAGAAGGTGGGCCAGGAGCGCCTAGAGGAGTCGTTGGGTTACGTCGGCATGGACCTCAGCGTGCTGGACCGCTATCCGCACCAGCTTTCCGGCGGTCAGCGGCAACGGGTCATGATCGCGCGGGCGCTTATGATGCGACCAAAGCTGCTGATTGCCGATGAGGCGACGTCCATGCTTGATGCGTCGCTCCGGGTGAACGTCCTCAATGTCCTCAAGGATCTCCGCGAGGAACTCGGCATCACCGTGCTGTTCATCACTCATGACATCGGTCAGGCCTGCTACCTCGCGGACAGAGTGCTGGTCATGGAGCACGGTGTCATGGTGGAGCAGGGCACGACCGACGAGGTGATCTTCAACCCGCAGCACGAGTACACCCAACGCCTGCTCGCCGATGTGCCCAAGCTGCACGAGCCGGTCGAACTGCACGACTTGCGCGAAGAGCTGCAGCAGGCGGGCGAGCTGGCCTGAGCCTCACCCGGGACGCGCAGACTCTGACCTGGGACGGTGCCGGGCGCGGAGGAGTCGGCGGGGGTCCACGAGGATCAGATCCGAGTGCCGGCCGAACTTGCGGTGCTGCACGAAAAGTACTCAGGCGAGGCTGGTCGAGTCTGGATCGCTGGGTTGCCGGCTCTGGCTGCTTCCTATCTGGATCGATGGCAGTTGGCGATAGACGGCGAGGTTGCATCTGGGGCTGTTGCGTTGATCATCCCGGTTGCTTGCCGCGATGGTTCGAAGGCAGTGCTCAAGCTGCAGCCGGTTGACGACGAGACCGGCGGTGAACCTGCGGCGCTGCAAGCATGGGCGGGTCGGGGAGCGGTGCGACTACTGGAGCACGATCCCAGTTCTGGGGCGATGTTGCTTGAGCGGCTCGATGCCTCGCGAGACCTAGACACGGTGCAGGACGACCTGGCTGCCGCCACGATCATCGCGGAATTGCTGGTGCGACTGAACTCTGTGCGAGCGCCAGCGGAGATGCGCCGCCTTCGCGACGTGGCGGGCGCCATCTTGGCTGAGGCACCGGATGCAGTGCGGTTTGCAGGAGATGGCGAGGAGCGTCGACTTCTGGCAGTCTGTGCTGCCCGACTCGAGGAGTTGATCACGGATCCGATCGAGGATCGCTTATTGCATTGGGATCTGCACTACTTCAACGTGCTATCCACGCTTGATGGCCGGCGGTGGACGGCGATCGATCCTAAGCCGCTCAGCGGCGATTCAGGGTTCGAGCTCTTGCCTGCCTTGTGGAACCGTTGGGACGACCTCGTCAGGACCGGTGACGTTTCAGGAGCCTTGTTGCGCCGTTTCGATCTCATGACCGAGGTCCTAGGACTGGATCGTTCGCAGGCGGCGATGTGGACTCTCGCACGGGTGCTCCAGAATGCAGTCTGGGATCTCGTCAGGTTTAGAGAGCCGCACATGTCACCCGAGCATCGCACCATTGCCGAGGTGCTCATTGACGCGCGCCTAGCTTAGTAACACAGCTGCGAGCGTCGGGAATCGCGCGGATTCAAAGCGCGCGATGCGCGAGCAGCTCTGAGAAACAGCTGCGAGCGTCGGGAATCGCGCGTCCGCCGCACGGAGGAGGAGGGAGCAGAGGCGCTCTTACCTCTGCGAGCGATGACGACGGCGGCGGATTCAAAGCGCGCGATGCGCGAGCAGCTCTGAGAAAATCGTCAGATGCAGCGGGCCGAGCGACCGAGGTTTGCAGTCTGGGAGATCGGGGCGGTGGTGGCCGTACTCGCCGTTTTCTTGCTGATCATGGTCAACCGTTACGGGCCGCACCGCGACGAACTCTACTTCGTCTCGGCCGGCCAGCGGCTGGCGTGGGGCTATCCGGATCAGCCCTTGTTTACGCCGCTGCTTGCCCGACTTGCTACCGAGCTGGCACCGCACAACCTCCTGGCGCTCCGCCTGCCAAGCCTGATCGCGGCGGTTCTGCTTGTCATCTGCGCAGCCGCGTTTGCGCGCCTGTTAGACGGCGGCCGTGCCGCCCAGTTGCTCACCGCCAGCACCGTGGCCGCGTCGGTGATCACCGTGACGCTTGGTCATCGCCTCAGCACCGCCACCTTCGACACCCTCGCCTGGACCGCTGTACTGCTCGTGGTCGGACACGCGTTGCGTGACGACCGGCCTCGGCTATGGCTCCTTGCTGGTCTGCTGGCCGGGTTGGGCCTGAACAACAAGACGGCCGTAGTTGTCCTGCTCTTCGCGATATTTCTCGGCGTGCTGCTCGTGCCGGTTTGCCGCACTCAACTGCGTACGGCGTACCCCTGGCTCGGCGGTCTGATCGCGATACTGCTGGGCATCCCCAACCTCGTCTGGCAGGTCAACAATGGTTGGCCCGTACTGGCGCTCGGCGCGGACATTGCCGAGGAGTACGGCGGTCTCGGAGGGCGTTTGGGCCTGCTGGCGCAGGCGGCGGCAATGTTCTCACCAGTGATCGCCGTCGTCTGGGTCTACGGGCTGGTTCGGCTGTTTCGCGAGCCCGCGTGGGCGAAGTTGCGCCCGATCGGTGTGGCCTTCGTGGTGGCGACTGCAGTCTTTCTCCTTGCCGGAGGGAAAGGCTATTACCTGGCCGGAGCGATCGTTCCACTTGTCGCAGCTGGCTGTACGGCCCTGGCCGCACGCTGGTCTGCTCGCCGACTCGTCATTGCTGGCGTCGTGCTCGCCGTCTCGGCGGCCGTCGCATGGCCCGCCTTCGTGCCGGTGCTGCCGGTGCGCACGTACGCTGCCTCCTTCTATCCCGCACTGGACTCCGACCAGTTGGAAACGATCGGTTGGCGCGAGTTTGCGGGCTCAGTCCGTGCCACGGTGGACTCACTGCCGGCCGAGCAGCAGGCCACCGCGGTTGTCTTCACGCGTAACTACGGAGAGGCAGGAGCCCTGGAGTGGTACGGCCTCGGACGTCCGGTGTTCAGCGGTCACAATGCCTTCGGAGCTTGGGGGCCGCCCCCTGAGGGCGCACGCCCGGTGATCGTGATCGGCCTCGCCGACCCCGCCACGAGCTTCACCGATTGCCGCGTCGCGGCGATGATCAACAACGCCGGGGATGCGGACAATGAAGAGCGCGGTCGGCCCATCTGGGTCTGCTCAGCACCGCAAGGTGGCTGGGCCGAGCAGTGGCCGCGCCTGGTTCATCTCGACGCATGACGCGAAGCTACAGGCGGAGTGCCAGGAGATACCGATAGCCTTCGGGCATGGCGACCGTGAGGCTGCCCGGCGGCCCAACGCTGAACTACCAGGAGTGGGGCCGGCCGGACGGTGCAGTGGTGCTGCTGCTGCACGGTCTGACCTCATCAAGCCAGAGCTGGCGGAACGTTGCGCCAGTGCTCGGGCAGCATTTCCGAGTGGTCGCTCCGGACGCCCGTGGGCATGGCGGCAGCGAGTGGACACATGACTACTCATTCGAGCTGATGCGTGACGACGTTGCGCGGTTCATGGAGCAGGTCGGCATTCTGGCGGCCATCGTGGCTGGGCACTCGATGGGCGCCGTCACAGCGTACGATCTGGCGGCCACTCGACCTGAGCTCATCCGGCTCCTCGTCCTCGAGGAAATGCCGCCACCAGATCCGGCTATGCCGCCGAAACCGATTCCACGGCGACCGGATCCGGGCGCCAGTTACGACTGGAAGGCGCTCATCGCCGTACATCGGTGGCGGAATGCCCCGCCGCCGGATTGGTGGGAGCGCGCGACCGAGATCCAAGCGCGGACTCTCGTACTGGGGGCGGCCCACAGCGACCTCCGGCAGGACCGCATGGAAGAGCTGAGCCGGCGCATCCCCCATGCAACCTTCGCTTCGATGAACTGCAACCATGGCGGCCACGAAGAGCGGCCGAGTGAATTCCTGATCCCGGTCGAGCCCTTCATTTCCTGGTTCGCCAAGTAGCCGCCGCCTGACGCCGACTTGTCAGCGTCTGAGTCGGTCATAGCTCGCCGAGACGCTGACAAGTCGGCGTGGGCACCTTCCCACCTATCCTTGGTGCCATGTCGGTCACCGCTTCAGCCTCGCGTCGCGCTCCGCGTGATGGGCTGACCCGCGCGCTGCGGCGGAACGGGATTCCCCGGGACCCCGACCTCAACGAGCCACTGCCGAAGAGACTCCTGAAGAACAAGCTCGTCTGGCTCAGCGTTGTGATGATCTTGGTGTACGTCACCATGCTGGTGCTGCTCTATCGACAGGTCGTGCCTGATCGCGAGGTGCCCGGCGGCACGCTACCTGGACTCGGCACCGAAGCGATTCCCATCGCGGTGAAGTACGCCGCAATCACGGCGATCCCCCTGTCCTTGCTCTTCTTGTGGGCGGACCGCTTCCGACCGCAACGGTTCTGGGTCTGGCTGATGACATTCGGTTGGGGCGCGTGCGTTGCAACCTTCATTTCCGCGCAGGTCAACACCTGGGCGGCCCGACATCTCAGCATCATTGGCGATGGCGATCCTGCGACCGCAGCCCGGGCCGCGATCTATGTCGCTCCGTTCGTGGAGGAGGCATCCAAGGCGACGGTGCTCTTCTGGCTCGCGATCTTGATGCGCTATCAGTGGGTCAGCCGGCTCAGCGGCATCGTGCTGGCCGGCCTGTCTGGCGCGGCCTTTGCCTTCACCGAGAACATCCTCTACTACGGCCGCGTCTACCGGTACGCCGCGCGCACCTTCGGCCAAGTGCCTCCCCTGGAGGCACTGCAACAGCTATTCATGATGCGTGGAGTGATCACCTGCTTCGGCCACCCACTCTTCACCGCAATGACTGGCGTCGGCCTCGCCATCGCGCTGCGCTCCAAGAGCAAGATCGTCCGGGTGATCGCACCGCTGGCTGGCTATTGCGTGGCTGTGTTCCTCCATATGGCGTTCAACACGACTGCAACCTTGTTTCAGGGCAGCAGTCTGCTCTTCATCTATCTGGGCGTGGCGTTGCCGCTCGTAATCGGGATGATCATCTTTGTGGTCCGCCAACTGTTCCGGGAGGGGCGCTTGATCCGCGAACGTCTCATTGACTACGTCCGCGTGGGTTGGCTGCCAGAAAGTGACCCCAGGGCAATGTCCAGGCTGCGTACCCGGCTTCGAGCGCTTTGGCATGCGGTGTTCGCCGGTCCCGAGACATTTCTTGCGACGATTCGGATGCAGCGGGCGATCACCGAGCTCGCCTACCTGAGGGATGGCCTCACCCGCGGCATCATCGACGAGACCGGGCGCGTTCGGGAGAAGCAACTGCTGGCCAAGATCAGGTCAATCCGCGGGAAGGCCATCATCGAGCCAGAGGGACGAGCAGCCTATCCGTCTCTGCGGCGTCGGCGCAGAGAAGCCCTTGCGGCGTACCCACCGCCCAGCTATCCCGGTCCGGCCGGTCTGGGCGGCAACTATCCAGCGCAGAACGCGTTCCCTGCGCCCGCGGGCTTACCGCAGGGCGCGCCGGCTGCGGCTTCGGTGCCCTTAGGACAGGCTGCTACCCAATACTCTGAGGTCGACCCCAGCTGGAAACCGCCCGGAGAGTAGGGAGTCGCGGATGGCCGGCAGGCAGCTGACGCCGCTGGAGTCTGCGCTCGCTGAGCTGCGTGCAGCGGTGGCACAGGTGAGCCTTCCGCTCCCGTTGCCCGGAGCCGAGGAGCAGCGCAAGGTCGCCGACGAAACCATGCGGCAGCTCGACGACTACGTCATGCCCCGGTTGGCGACCATCGACGCGCCGCTGCTTGCAGTGGTCGGAGGCTCAACAGGCGCGGGCAAGTCGACGTTGGTGAACTCGCTGGTGGGCCGCGAGGTTAGTGCTCCCGGTGTGATCCGCCCGACCACTCGAGCTCCGGTGCTCGTGCATCACAGCAGCGACGCTCGATGGTTCGCCGATGATCGAATCCTCCCTGGACTCGCGCGCTCAACCGGCGCATCAAAGGACTTCCGATCTCTGCAGCTGGTAGTCGAGGACTCCATTCCGCCGGGCCTGGCGATTCTGGACGCACCTGACATCGACTCAGTTGTAGTGGAGAACCGGCAGCTCGCTGCGCAGCTGCTCGCAGCGGCCGATCTCTGGCTCTTCGTCACCTCGGCCGCACGGTACGCCGACGCGGTGCCTTGGGGCTTCCTGCGAGCCGCTGCAGACCGAAGTGCTGCAGTCGCCGTCGTCCTGGATCGGGTGCCGCCGCGCGCCATGTCGGAGGTGCCACCCCATCTCGGGCAGCTGATGAGCGAACGCGGTTTGGGCGACTCGCCGCTGTTCGCTGTACCCGAGACGACCGTGGATTCGGAGGGTTTGCTGCCCGCGAGTGCGGTCCAGCCGATCAGGGGCTGGCTCGCGGCGCTGGCGTCGGATCAGGCCAGCCGCGCCAAGGTCGTTCACCAGACCCTTGATGGTGCGATCGCTGCGCTAGCGGCGAAAGGACCAGAGCTGGCTCGGTCGGTCGATGAGCAGCTCGAGGTGATCGAGCAGCTGCGAGCCGAGGTCGACCATTCCTACGCCGAAGCGGTTCGTACGGTGCAGGTGCAGACCGCCGATGGCACACTGCTGCGCGGTGAGGTGCTCGCCCGTTGGCACGAGTTTGTCGGCACCGGGGAGTTCTTTCGCGCGCTCGAGCAGAAGGTGAGCTGGCTGCGGGACCGATTGATGGCGACGCTTCGAGGGGAGCCGCCCGGTGCTGGGAACCTGAAGGTAGCGGTGGAGTCCGGTCTGGAGTCTCTGCTGCGCGAGGAGGCAGCAGCCGCAGCAGAGCGCGCGGAGGCGTCGTGGCAGGCCAACGCCGCCGGCCGCGCCCTGATCGAAGATGCCAGCATCGATCTGTCGCGGTCCTCGGCCAACTTTGATCGGAAGGCCGCGCGGGCCATTCGCGACTGGCAGGGCGCTGTGCTCGATCTCGTCGCCGACGAGGGCATGAGTAAGCGTTCCAGGGCGCGTTTCTACGCACTCGGTGTCAATGGGATCGGTGTGGCGCTGATGATCGTTGTCTTCGCCCACACTGGAGGCCTGGTCGGGGCCGAGATCGGGGTCGCTGGAGGTACCGCCGTGCTTGCTCAGCGGGTTTTGGAGGCAGTCTTCGGGGATCAGGCCATTCGGCGACTCGCCCAGACGGCCAAGGATGATCTTGATGCTCGGGTTCAAGCGCTGCTCGCGGACGAGCTGGTGCGCTACCACATGATCTTGAACGAACTGGGCGTGGAGCCTGCGCAATCGGCACAGCTGCGCCAGGCGTCTGGCGCGGTGGAGTCCGCCCGCGCGGGCGGACTGCCAGCCAGTGCAGATGAGGAGGAGGGAGAAGAAGCGGCGCTGCCGCCCGGTGAGCGGCGCTTGGCGATCGATCCACCGACCGTGACCCAGATCCCTTCCGGGGAAGCCCCCGATGACAGCGACATCGTCGATGCGGAGCTCGTCGACCAGCCGCGAGAGGAGCTCCGATAGTGGCCGGCCGAGGCCTTGGGTTGCTCAGCCGCAAGGACGCCAGCGTACATCTTGTTGATCATCTTCGGGCGCTGAGTGAAGCTGTGGAACTGTGTGAGGGTCGGGTCGATTCGGCTGCCTTGGATGAGGCCAGGCGTGTAGTCGATCAAGCTGACCGGCGGCTGGCCATTTCCGGAAGCGCCACCGTGGTGGCGCTTGCTGGAGCCACAGGATCCGGCAAGTCGAGCATCTTCAATGCCTTCTCCGGAACCACTCTGGCGACAGTCGGGGTACGCCGACCGACAACGGCACACGCTATGGCCTGCAGCTGGGGCGAGGAGTCGGCCGAGGATCTGTTGGACTGGCTGCAGATCCCGCGGCGGCATGCGCTGGAGAGCGATCCGGCCACGGCTGCGGCGCTCGACGGTCTCGTCTTGCTGGATCTTCCTGATCATGACTCCACCGAAGTGGATCATCGGATGGAAGTCGATCGGCTGGTGCAGCTGGTGGACATGCTGGTCTGGGTTGTCGATCCGCAGAAATACGCTGACGCCGCCATCCATGATCGTTATCTGAAGCCGCTGGCAGGGCACTCTGACGTTATGATGATCATTTTGAATCAGGTTGACAAGCTCACTGCAAGCCAACGGGAACAGTGCTTAAAAGATCTACGACGGCTGCTGGCCTCGGAGGGTCTGGCCAAGGTTCCGGTGATAGCGGTGTCAGCCGTGACGGGGGAGGGTATCGAAGGACTCCGAGAGACGCTGGCCAAGCAGGTCGCCGAGAAGCAGGCAGCCGCGCTGCGGTTGGGGGCTGACGTCTCGGTCGCCGCAGCGAAGCTCAGCGAGGCATCGGGTACCACCAAAGTGACGCCGCTCGCCCAGTCCAGCATCAACCAGCTGACCACGCAGGTCGCCATCGCGGCAGGAGTGCCCGTAGTGACCGAGGCTGTCGGCAAGGCCTGGCGGTTGCGGGGCGGCTTGGCGACCGGCTGGCCTGTCTTGGCGTGGGTGGCCAAGTTCAAGCCTGACCCGTTGCGCAGACTGCATCTCGATCGGCTGGGCGTGGGCCGACGGCGTAAGGAGATTGATCCCTCGGGGGTCGGGCGTACGTCGTTGCCGGCGACTTCTGGTGTCCAGAAGGCACGGGTAGACACCGCGGTGCGAACTCTGGCCGACCAAGCGGCTCAGGGTCTCACGCGCGGCTGGGCCGACCAGATCAGGCGCGCGGCTCGCTCGGCGGAGGATGCATTGCCGGACCGCGTGGACCGTGCCATCGCGACGACCGATCTTGATCTTGCTCAGCACCGGCGCTGGTGGCAGCTGATTCGGGTGCTGCAGTGGCTGCTGGTGGCGACGGTGGTCGTCGGTCTCGGCTGGCTCGCATTGTCTTTCCTGCTGGCGTACTTGCAGCTGCCTCCGCTTCCTAAGGTGGTGTGGTGGGGGCTGCCGGCTCCAACGGTGTTGGCCGTCGGCGGTGCTTTGGCAGGTTTGCTGTTGGCCGGACTGGCCAGGATTGGCGTGGAGGTGGGCGCCCGGCGGCGTACGGCGAAAGCGCGGCAATCGCTGCGTGCCGCCATCGCGAAGGTGACCGGTGAGCTGGTGGTCAATCCGGTGAAGGCCGAGCAGGAGCGATATGAGAGCGCACGGCTGGCGCTCGAACGCGCGCGGAGCTAGCCGCGGTCTCTTTCTGTCGAATTTCCGACCGTTGCTGAGTTTCGCATGTCTGAGCGCGAGTTCGACGTTTCAGAACTCCTCATTGGCCGGAGCTTCGCCTGGGTCGCACGCGCTGGGCGCCACGCGACCCGACGCGCGCCTTTGTCTTTCAGAGCTGCTCGCGCATGGCTCGCAGCTGTATCCACAGGCGGACAGTTCTTCCAAGCGTCATCCACAGATTTCCTGCCGGCCGCACGATCCGAGGTCGCGTCCCCATCCTTCATGACGAAGACGCATTGTCAGGGAGGGAAAGGACGAGCCGATGGAGGCACTCGTACACATCATGGGCTACGCCGGATCTGAGGTGGAGATCCGGGGCAACGGAACCGTGTCGGCGTTCAGGCTAGCCTGCACGCCGCGTATCAGAACTAAGAGTGGGTGGGGGGACGGCAACACTACCTGGATTGAGGTGAGCTGCTTCCGTTTGCTCGCTGAGCACGTGGCGGCGAGCGTACACAAGGGCGATCCCGTGGTCGTTGTCGGCAGGCTGCGGACCAGTGTCTGGGAGAAGGACGGCCAAAGCCACGAGCGGCTGGTCCTGGAGGCGGACATGGTCGGTCATGACCTGAACCGCGGGACGTCAGCATTTCGGCGACGACCTCGACTGAGTTCTACCGACTCTCCAGAGCCGGAGGAGGCGCCACCGGGCGACGAGGTCGAGGCGGCAGGGCTCAGCGCGGAGGAGCGCGCCGCACAGGCCGCCTGAGGCAGTCCGCGCCGGTTCGACAGGGCCGGTGTCAGGGCGGACTGCGGGGACTCAGGCGGTGGGCCGGATCCGATCCGCGAGACGGATCCGCGCTCACAGGTGACGCACCATGTCAGGCTGGGCCGGCCCCACGGTGGCCGCCGGTGGTGCGTCACCGCTTTAGCCCATGGCTGGCATACTTGAGCGCCGCAGGTGCCGTCGAAGGCTCGGCGCCCCGCAAAGTTCCGGCGTACAAGTGAAGGTTCCCCGTTCCTATGCCTGAGTTCATCTATTCCATGCACAACGTCCGCAAGGCGCTCGGCGACAAGGTTGTGCTGGACAACATCACGTTGTCGTTCTATCCGGGCGCCAAGATCGGTGTCGTGGGGCCTAACGGCACTGGTAAGTCGACGCTGCTCAAGTTGATGGCCGGCATCGAGAAGCCCAACAACGGTGACGCGATGCTCGCCAAGGACGCGTCGGTGGGAATCCTGCTGCAGGAACCGCCATTGACCGAGGGCAAGACCGTGCTCGAGAACGTCGAGGAGGGAGTCGCCGACATCAAGGCGCTGCAGGTGCGGATGGATGAGCTGGGCGTGGCCATGGGCGAGCCGGATGCCGACTTCGACAAGCTGATGGCCGAGATGGGGGAAGTGCAAACCGAGCTCGATCGTCGTAACGCCTGGGATATCGACTCCCAACTCGAGCAGGCCATGGATGCGCTGCGCTGCCCGCCGCCAGACGCCATGGTTGACGTGCTTTCTGGGGGGGAACGCCGCCGTGTCGCGCTCTGCAAGCTGTTGCTCCAGCAGCCGGACCTGCTGCTGCTCGATGAGCCGACGAACCATCTGGACGCCGAGTCGGTGCAGTGGCTAGAAACTCACTTGAAGGCGTACCCGGGAGCAGTTTTGGCTGTGACGCACGACCGGTACTTCCTGGACAACGTGGCGCAATGGATCCTCGAGCTCGACCGCGGCCGGACCCATCCGTACGAGGGCAACTACTCCACCTACCTTGACACCAAAAAGGCTCGGCTTCAGATCGAGGGCCGCCGGGATGCCAAGCGCGCCAAGATCCTGGAGCGCGAGCTGGAGTGGGCACGGTCCAACCCGAAGGCGCGGCAGGCCAAGAGCCGGGCGAGGCTGACTCGCTACGAGGAGCTGGCGGCCGAGGCCGAGCGCAGCCGAAAGCTCGATTTCGACGAGATCAACATCCCGCCGGGCCCACGGCTCGGGAGCACTGTGCTTGACGTGAAACGGCTGGTCAAGGGCTACGGTGACAGGCTGCTTTTCAACGGGCTGAGTTTTTCCTTGCCTCGCGCCGGGATCGTGGGCGTTGTCGGCCCGAACGGTGTCGGCAAATCCACGCTCTTCCGGATGATCGTTGGGGAGGAAGAGCCGGACTCCGGTGAGCTCAAACTCGGGGAAACGGTCCGGATCTCCTATGTCGACCAGGCTCGCTCTGGGCTCGATCCTCGGAAGAACGTGTGGGAACTGGTCTCCGACGGGCTGGACCACATCAAGGTGGCCAATTTCGAGATGCCCTCGCGGGCGTACGTGGCCTCTTTCGGTTTCAAAGGCCCCGACCAGCAAAAGCCTGCGGGGGTGCTATCGGGAGGTGAACGCAACCGCCTCAACCTGGCGCTGACGTTGAAGATGGGCGGCAACCTACTGTTGCTCGACGAACCGACCAATGATCTTGACGTCGAAACGCTGCAGTCACTGGAGGATGCGCTACTCGACTTCCCCGGATGTGCAGTGGTGATCTCACACGACCGCTGGTTCCTCGATCGAATCGCGACCCACATCCTCGCGTGGGAAGGCGACGACGAAGAGGAGGCCAGATGGTTCTGGTACGAGGGCAACTTCGCCGACTACGAGGCCAACAAGATCGCCAGACTCGGCGCGGAGGCGGCCCGTCCGCACCGCGTAATCCACCGCCGCCTCACGCGCTGATCTCCGACTCCCTAGAAGGCGACTTGTCAGAACCTGAGCACCAAATATGGTGCTCAGGTTCTGACAAGTCGGTGCTGAGCGAGGAGTTCGGCGAGGGTGATGGCCTTTCGGTCGGCAAGCTGGGCGAGCTGCGTACGGCAGGAGAAGCCGTCAGCCAGCACCAGAGCATCGGGGTGGGCAGCGACGGCTGGCAGCAGGTCGTGCTCGGCAACCTTGACTGACACCTCGTAATGGCCCTTTTCGACTCCGAAGTTGCCGGCCAGGCCGCAGCATCCGCCGAGGGTGGTTACGGTGGCGCCGGTCGCGGCCAGAAGAGCGGCGTCGGCCTGCCAGCCGAGCACTGAGGCGTGGTGACAGTGCGGTTGGACGACGAGCTCGATGCCGCTCAAGTCGGGTGGGGTCCAGTCCGGCGTGCTTGCTAACAACTCGGCCAGCGTGAGTAGGCCAGCCGCGACCTCTGCGACCCGAGGATCTTCTGGCAAGAGTTCGGCCGCGTCACTGCGCCAAACCGCGAGGCAGGAGGGTTCCAGGCCAACGACCGGCGTTCCGGCCGCCACGTAGGGGTGCAGGATGTCCAATGCCGTGCGCAGCTGTCGTCGCGCACCGTCGAGCTGGCCGGTGCTGATCCACGTCAGACCGCAGCACGCTGGCCTTTTTACGAGCTGAGGCGCATAGCCGGCCGCAGCGAGCACTGAGACGGTCGCCGCGACGGCGTCCCCGGTGAAGCAATCTGAGAAGGAGTCTGCCCAGACGATCGCCGGCGTCCCGGCCGACTCAGGAACCGCAACCCTCCTACGTGCCGCGACCGAAGCGAACCTCGGCATGGAGCGTCGCTGGTCGATACCCGCGGCCCAGCGGACCAGCCTTCGAACCCCGGGCGCCGCTGTGCTCAAGTTGACCAGGCTCGACAGCAGCCGTGCGTGGGTGATCAACCGGCCCCAACGCGGCAGCCAACCGAGCGCGTAATGGCTGCGTGGCCTGATCTTGCCGCGATAGGTGTGATCAAGTACCTGCGACTTGTACGCGGCCATGTCGATTCCGGTCGGGCAATCGCGTGCGCATCCCTTGCAGGACAGGCAAAGATCCAACGCTTCATGCACTGCAGGCGATTTCCAACCGTGGACCACCTCACCGTTGATCATTTCCTGCAGCACCCGAGCGCGCCCGCGAGTTGAGTCCTTCTCCTCTCGGGTGGCCTGATAAGAGGGGCACATCACCCCGAGCCCGGCCGTCGTGTTGGCGAGGCATTTGCCCACGCCAGAGCAGCGATGCACCGCGGTCGTGAAGTCGTCGACGCGACCAACCAGAGCGACTGCGCGCAGATCGGCGTTCACCGGGCGGGGATCAACCAGCACGCCGGGGTTCAAGAGGTTCTCCGGGTCGAAGGCCGCCTTGACCTGACCGAAGATCTCCATCGCAGCCGCTGAATACATCGCGGGCAGCAGTCCAGACCGGGCCCGGCCGTCACCGTGCTCGCCTGAGAGTGAGCCACCATGGCTAGCAACCAGCCGCGCCGCCTCCTCGACGAAAGCCCGGTAGGCTCCGGCTCCGCCCTCCTCGGTCAACGGGAAGTCGATGCGCACATGGACGCACCCGTCCCCGAAGTGGCCATAGGGCAGCCCGTCCAATCCATGATCATCAAGTAGCCGGTCGAAGTCGCGCAGGTATGAGCCGAGGTGCTCGGCCGGCACCGCTGCATCCTCCCAACCGGGATAGGCCGGTCGGGTGAGGCTGATGCTGGCCAGGCCGGCACCGTCTTCCCGGATCTTCCATAGCGCCATCGCGTGCGCTGGATCGGGCACCACGAATCCATCCGACGCTCCGGCGGCGGCCAGCAGTGCATCCGCCCGTACCCGCAACTCGGCCACATCGTCGCCGACGAGTTCGACGAACATCCAACCGTCTCCGCGCGGCAGCGGTGGCACGGCCGTATCACCCCGGGTGCGGCGAACCACATCGACGATCCGACGGTCCAAGCCCTCACAGGCGGTGGGCCGATGGTCAACGATCAGCGGCGCGGCGTCTGCGGCATCCGCCATCGTTGGGTAGCCCAGTGCGACCATGATCTTGTACGGCGCGTCCTCCACCAGCCGCACAGTGGCGCCGGTGATCACGGCGAGCGTGCCCTCGCTGCCCGCAAGGAACCGTGCCACGTCGAAGCGGTGCTCTGGCAGCAGATGCTCCATGCTGTAGCCCGACACCTGCCGGCCGAAGCGTCCGAACTCGGTGCGGATGGTGCCAAGGTTCCCTTGTACTACTGACTTTAGGGCGATAAGGCTCGCGTAGTGATCACGGTTCGGCGCCCGATCAAGGGTGATCTGTTCGCCCGAGCCAGTGATCACATCCAGTGCGGTGACGTTGTCAGCTGTCTTGCCGTATCTGAGAGCCCGCGGGCCGCAGGCATTGTTTCCGATCATGCCGCCGATCGTGCAGCGGTTGTGCGTCGACGGATCCGGCCCGAAGCGTAAGGCGTGCGGAGCTGCTGCGGCCTGCAGCGATGCCTGCACCACGCCTGGCTCGACTCGCGCCGTACGCGCCTCCGGGTCAATTTCACGAATCGTCGTCAGGTGGCGCGAGGTGTCCAAGATCAATCCGGCGCCGACCGCATTGCCGGCACACGATGTGCCGGCTCCCCGCGTGGTCACCGGTATGCCGACGGCCCGCGCCGCGTCCAAGACGGCTGCCGTTTCTTCGACCGTCCTCGGCTGGGCAACCGCTTGCGGTACGACGCGATAGAGCGAGGCGTCGGAGGAGTAGAGCGCGCGGGTGAGCTCGGTTACATCGAGGACGTCATCGACACCGCGGCGCCGGAGCTCGGACGCTAACTCGGTGACCTCGGGGGAGCGGGCGACGGTCTTGGGCATGATCGCGTTTGATCGTAGTGCCCCGACCAGAACCCAGCCTGCCGAGTAAACTTACCGGTGAGTAACTTTAGCTTTCAGTGGAGGCGCGCCATGAGGCGAACGATATTCGACGAGGACCATGACGCGTTCCGCGAAAGCTGCCGGACCTTCGTCGATCGAACTTTGCGGCCGCATCACGAGAAACATATGGCCAACCACGAGTTCGGCCGAGAGGTATGGCTCGAGCTAGGCAAGCAAGGCTTCTTAGGGCTCAACCTCCCAGAGGAGTACGGCGGTGCTGGCGTCGACGACTTGCGATACTCCCTGATCTTGGCTGAGGAGCTGTCCCGGCTGGCGTTCTCCTACGCGTCGTGTGTGGGCATCCACACCAACTGCATCGCGCCATATCTGGTCGACTTGTGTACGGAGGAACAGAAGCAGCGTTGGCTGCCAGGGTTCTGCACCGGCGAGTTGATCACCGCTTTGGCTATGACCGAGGCATCCGGTGGTTCTGATCTTGCTGCGCTGAAGACCAGGGCCGTACGCGACGGCGACGACTGGATCTTGAACGGTTCGAAGACCTTCATCACCAATGGCGCGAGCGCCGATTTCGTGCTGGTCGCGGCGCGAACTAGTCCCGAGAAGGGCGCCAAAGGCATTACCTTGTTCGCGGTCGAGGCCGGCATGCCTGGCTTCGAACGTGGCCGGAAGCTGGACAAGGTGGGTCAGCCAGAGTCAGACATTTCCGAGCTGTTCTTCGGTGACGTAAGAGTTCCAGCGGCGAACGTGATCGGCGAGATCGACCAGGGCTTCGTCTACATGATGCAGCGGCTGGTGGCCGAGAGGATTGGCTCTGCGGTCAACAACATCGCCCACGCTCGGCAGATTCTCGAAGAAACCCTGGTCTACGCGAAGGAACGCAAGGCCTTCGGCACTGCGATCGGCTCATTCCAGGCCAACAAGTTCACCCTTGCCGAGCTGCAGACGCTGGCCGAGGTCACCCAGGCATTCGTCGACCAGTGCGTGATGGAGGCCGTACGCGGCACCCTGACCCCTGTTGATGCGGCCAAGGCGAAGTGGTGGTCGGCGCAGGCGCAGAACGACATTCTCGACGCTTGTGTACAGCTGTGGGGCGGCTACGGCTACATGAACGAGTATCGCGTCGCACGCGCTTGGGCCGATGCGCGGCCCTCCAAGATCTGGGCGGGCTCGAACGAGATCATGAAAGAACTCATTGGCCGCGATCTTGGGTTGTGATCATCTTGTCCGAAGTTGATGTCGCAAGTCCCCAATCCGCCAGCGTCCGTGCCAAGCGCGTTCATGCAGTGATCGTTTCTGCCGCGCGTACGCCGATCGGGCGCGCGGGCAAGGGATCGCTCATCCAGGTTCGTCCTGATGATCTTGCAGCCGGAGTGATCAGCGCCGCACTTGGCAAGGTCGAGGCGCTCGACCCGCGCACGCTGGATGACATCTACATCGGCTGTGCAGAGCCGCGTGATGAGCAGGGCGGCAACATGGCGCGGCGGATCGCAGTCCAGCTAGGACTGGACGGTGTTCCTGCCGCAACGATCAATCGCTTCTGTGCATCCAGCGTCCAGACCGCCCGGATTGCGTTCCACGCGATCAAGGCAGGAGAAGGCCATGCCTTCGTCTCCGCCGGGGTGGAGTGCGTCTCGCGGTATCGCGGCTTCGGTTCCGCCGGCGTCGACCCAGTCGACACCCACAACCCGATTTTCGCCGCCGCCGAGCAGCGCAGCGTCGCCACTGTCGCCAGCAACCAGAGGTGGCATGATCCGCGCGAAGATGGACTGCTGCCTGACATCTACATCGCGATGGGCCAGACGGCGGAGAACCTCGCCACCCTCCGAGGCATCTCCCGCGCCGAGCAGGACGAGTTCGGCGTACGCTCGCAAAACCTGGCCGAGAAGGCCATTGCGAACCAGATCTTCAACGCCGAAATCGCACCGGTCACGCTGCCTGATGGCACCGTGGTGAGCACCGACGACGGTCCTCGACCAGGCACAACGATCGAGGCGGTTTCCGCATTGAAGCCCGCTTTCCGGCCGGATGGTACGGTCACGGCCGGCAACTGCTGCCCGCTGAACGACGGGGCGGCTGCCGTGGTGATCATGAGCGATCGGCGTGCCGCGGAGCTCGGTCTGACTCCGCTGGCCCGCATCGTCGCGACAGGTGTCAGTGCTCTCAGTCCGGAGATCATGGGGCTGGGACCAGTCGAGGCCAGCCACCGAGCCTTGGCCAGCGCGCAGATGACGATCCAAGACATGGATCTGGTGGAGATCAATGAGGCGTTCGCAGTTCAAGTGATCGCTTCCGCCCGGGATCTCGGCCTGGATATGGAGCGGCTCAACGTGCATGGCGGCGCCATCGCGCTTGGTCATCCATTCGGCTGCACTGGTGCACGGATCATGACCACTTTGCTGAATGCGATGCGGGTACGTGACGTGCAATTTGGCCTGGAAACGATGTGCGTCGGCGGCGGCCAGGGCATGGCCATCGTGCTGGAGCGGCTCCTCTAGGCACGGCCAAAGCGCGATCCGCGCGAAGCAATCGAACACGCTACCCTTCGGGTGTGACCGAGACAACATTGCTGGCACGGCCGGCTTCGGTGGGCGCTGTGCTATTGCGCCAGGTCGAGAAATCGTCCTCAAAAGAAGCATTTCGCTACATCGAGGATGACCGCTGGGTCTCATTGAGCTGGTCACAGACCAAGGACAAGGCCTTCCAGGTGGCTGCCGGCTTGCTCGCGCTCGGGATCGAGCCTGAGGATCGGGTGGCCATCGCATCCAGCACCCGGATGGATTGGATCCTGGCGGACCTTGGGATCATGTGCGCCGCCGGCGCCACCACGACGATCTATCCGTCCACTCAGCACGAGGATGTGGGCTACATACTTGCCGACTCCCAATCAAAGGTGGTCTTCGCCGAGGACGATGTCCAGGTCAACAAGATCCTTGATCATCTGGATGAGTTGCCGCATTTGATCACTATCGTGCAGCTGGACGGCAAAGTTGATCATGCCAAGGTGATCTGCTGGGCCGATCTTGAAAAGCTTGGCCGTGAGTATCTCGACAGCAACCCGACATCGGTCGATGATGTGATCGCAGCGATCGGGCCAGAGGATCTGGCCACCTTGATCTACACCTCGGGTACGACGGGGCAGCCCAAAGGCGTACGCCTGGTGCAGGACTGCTGGACCTATGAGGGCGCCGCCGTGGAGGCGTACGACATCATTAACGCCGACGACCTCCAATACCTGTGGCTGCCGCTCAGCCATGTCTTCGGCAAGGCCCTGATCGCCATCCAGCTTCATATCGGCTTCACTACTGTAGTTGATGGCCGCATCGACAAGATCGTGGAGAATCTTGGAGACGTCCAGCCGACCTTTATGTGCGGCGCTCCCCGGATTTTCGAGAAAGTGCGAGCCAGAGTGATGATGACTGCCTCGCACGGAGTCAAGGCGAAGATCTTCGACTGGGCGTTCGGGGTCGGCCGCAAGGTCTCACCGATGCGGTTGGCGGGAGAGCAGCCCTCTGGGCTGCTCGCCCTGCAGTACGCACTGGCGGACCGCCTCGTCTTCAGCAAGATCAAAGCCAGGATGGGTGGGAAGATCAGGTTCTTCGTGTCTGGCTCCGCTCCGCTGAGCCGGGAAGTGCAGGAATGGTTCCACGCTGCCGGGCTCCTCGTGTTGGAGGGCTACGGCCTTACTGAGACCTGCGTTCCCACCTGCGTTAACAACCCTCGTGCCACCCGTTTCGGCACCGTTGGCCCGCCGGTTCCGGGTTCGCAGGTCAAGATCGCCGGCGATGGTGAGATTTTGATCAAAGGCCCCGGCGTGATGCGCGGCTACCACAACATGCCGGAGGCAACCGCGGAAGCGCTCAAGGACGGCTGGCTCGCGACCGGCGACATCGGCGAGCTTGACGAGCAGGGCTATCTGCGGATCACTGACCGGAAGAAGGACCTGATCAAGACCTCTGGCGGCAAGTATGTGGCTCCGCAGAAGGTTGAGGGCGTACTGAAGGTTGCTTGCCCCTACATCAGCCAGGTCCTGGTGCACGGCGACGGCCGCAAGTACGCCACGGCGTTGATGACCCTCGATCCTGAGGCGATCGAGGGTTGGGCCAAGGAGCAGGGCCTGAGCTATTCCTCGGTCGAAGATCTGGCCGGCTCCCAGGAAGTCCATGACCTGATCGAAGGGTTCGTCGCGCAGGCCAACCAGCAGCTCGAGCGCTGGGAGACGATCAAGAAGTTCGAGATCCTGCCCAGCGAGCTCACCGTCGATGAGGGTGAGGTCACGCCGAGCCTGAAGGTCCGACGCAAGATCGTGGAGCAGAAGTACGCCGACGTACTGAATAGCATGTACGACTCCGACTAGTGCAGGGACTAGGTGCCGACAAGTCGGTGAGTGAAGCAGTCAGAATCCAGGCGAACTATGACCGATCTAGCTTCTGACAAGTCATCCCTTGGCGCCGCCATTGACAAAGATGACCTGGCCTGAGACGTAGCTTGCTTCGGGCCGGCAGAGGAAGCTTGCGACAGCAGCCACATCCTCTGGCTGCCCGATTCGACCTACGGGGATGTCCCGGGCGGCCGCCAGCTTCCAGTCCTCGTAGATGATGCCCTGACGGGCAGCAGATGCCTGGGTCATCTCCGTCTCGACATAACCTGGCGCGATCGCGTTCGCCGTTACCCCAAACTTGCCCAGTTCCAGCGCCACGGTCCTGGTGAAGCCAACGAGGCCGGCCTTGGCCGCGGCGTAATTGGCTTGGCCACGATTTCCGAGTGCGGACGTCGAGGAGAGATTGACGATGCGACCCCACTTCTCCTGTGTCATGTGGATCTGGGCAGCCCGGGTCATCAAGAAAGCGCCGCGCAGGTGAACGTTCATGACCGCATCCCAGTCATCGGTGCTCATCTTGAAGATCAAGTTATCCCGGATGATTCCGGCGTTGTTGATCAACACTGTCACCGGTCCAAGCTCGGAAACCGTCCGCTGCACGGCATTCTCCGCAGACTTCTCGTCGGCGATGTCCGCGCCGACGGCGATCGCACGGCCGCCATTCTCAATAATCGCGTTCGTGGTGTGCGCGCTGCGCTGCTCGTCAAGATCAACAACAGCGACCGCCATGCCATCGGCGGCGAGTCGATGAGCGATTGCGGCACCGATGCCGCGCGCCGCGCCAGTGACGATGGCGACTCTCATGGATGTGACTGTATTGGACGGTGGGCAGTCAGATCGGGCTTCTGACAGGATCGACGACCGTGAGCCCGTATACCCACAGCTGCCCGATGCGCTGGGGCGACATGGATGCCCAGGGTCACGTGAACAATGCGGCGTACGTCGACTACCTCCAGGAGGCTCGGGTCAGCTTCCTGCTCTCCGGATCCCCGGTGCTGCATCATCTGCTCGACTCCGGCGTGCTTGTGGTGAACCACCAGTTGGAATACCTCAAACCCGTCACCTTCAGCGACCGGCCACTCATAGTCACTCTGTGGGTGGATGCTGTCGGCGGCAGCCGGTTCTCCATCGGGTACGAGGTCTATGACGGCGACGACTTGGCTGCTCGAGCTCGGACCGGACTCGTGCCATTTGACCTAGCCAACAATGCGTTGCGGCGTCTGACCACGCAGGAGCGCGACCTGCTTGGCCGGGCCCTGGCACCTGCGGAGCCGCTGCGCCCAGTACCGAAGATCGCCATTACCGGAGATCATCATCGCTATCCATTAACGGTGCGCTGGTCCGACCTCGACTCGTACGGCCACGTCAACAACGTGAAGTACTACGACTACGTGCAGGAGGCCAGGATCAGCCTCGTGAGCAGCACGGTCGGCTGGGAGCCCGAAGCGGTCTGGATGGTCGTCCGCCAGGACCTGGAGTATCTCAAGCCGATGGACTTCCGGACTGAGCCGTACGAGGTGGGCACGGCACTTACAGCGATCGGCAACCGCTCCTTCACGGTGGCTGCCGAAATCCGCGATCCAACATCGAGCACCGTCTTCGCGACTGCGCGGACCGTCGTAGTTGGGGCGTCGCCCCTGACTGACGATCAGCGGTCCGCGCTGAACAGGTGGGCTGTGGTCAACATGACTCCATAAACACAGGCACCGGTCGGAAATTTGGTACGAGGTGGCCGGTATGAGATCAAAGACCCGCACCGGTCGGAGATTTGCGCAAGCTCTCGTGAGCGGGCGCGAAGGAAACAGGGGCCTACAGCCGCAGTCCCGGCATTGTGCCTGGATTCTCGTCAAAGGTGTTCACCATCGAGTACGCGGCCCGCTCCATGTAGGTCCACAACTCATGCTCCTGTTGTGGTGGCAGCTCGATCGACTCGATCGCATCCCGCATGTGCTTCAACCAGCGGTCCCGCATCGCCGGTGTCACCGCGAAAGGGGCGTGCCGCATCCGCAACCGCGGATGTCCACGCTGCTCGCTGTAGGTCGTCGGACCTCCCCAGTACTGCTCCAGGAACATCCGTAGCCGTTCTTCGGCCGACGCAAGATCAGGTTCTGGGTATAGCGCACGCAGCGGTGGGTCGGATGCGACCCCCTCGTAGAACCGCTTGACGAGGGCAACGAAGGTCGCGTGGCCGCCAACGGCGTCGTAAAAGGTCTGCAGAGGTACTGGCTCGGACATCTGGACCATTCTCCATCACGTCATCGATCGACTGGCAGGATGAGACCCCGTACGTTTACACAACCATCGGGAGGAGTCACTCATGGCGACAGTTCGGACCGCAGAGGCCCACTGGGAAGGATCTCTGTTCGAGGGCCAGGGCGAGGTTGAGCTTGTCTCGTCTGGGATCGGCAGCTTCGAGACCAGCTGGCCGGCGCGCGCCGAGCAACCGAACGGCAAGACCAGCCCCGAGGAGCTGATCGCCGCCGCCCACTCCACGTGCTATTCGATGCAGTTGGCAGGCCACCTCGCCCGCGCCGGCAACCCGCCGACCTCGCTCGACACGCGTGCCGATGTCACTTTCGACCCTCCGAACATCACCGGCATCAAGCTGACCGTGACAGGGGTGGTGCCTGGTATTACCGCGGAGCAGTTTGAGGCGGCTGCTCAAGACGCGAAGAAGAACTGCCCGGTTTCCAAGGCACTGACCGGTACCACAATCACGCTCGAGGCCTCGCTCGGGAAGTACTAAGTCGCTCGGCTAGTTCCAGGGTCACTCACTCTTGGCGTTATCGGAGGGTGGTTCACCTGTCCCGCCCTGACTGAAGTTGCCGACCCGAACAATCTCGCCGTTACGGACATACCAGACGGTGCCTTCTTTGTCGCGCAACTCAGTCACCCGCAAGCCAATGCCCTCAACGACCCCAGATGCCATGTCCATGTCGACGTAGTCACCGACTCCGAGCTGGTCCTCGACCAGCATGAAGACACCCGACACGAGATCTTTCACGATGCTTTGTAGCCCGAACGCAAGCGTCACCGCGACCACCGAGGTACCGGCCACAATGGTGGTGATGTTGAACCCCATCTCGGCCAAGATCATCACAATGGCGACCAGAAAGATGACGAAGGTAATAGCGCTGCTGGCGAGGGAACCGAGCGCTTCAAGGCGTTGCTTGCGTCGCTCGGCCGACACAGTAGTGGCGTCGATCAACTTCTGAGTCATTTGATAACGCGAGGTCAGCGGCCGGTCGACCGCCCTGCGAACCGAGCGGTTGATCATGCGATGGAGCACCCGCCGCAGCACAAACGCCGCAATGATCAAGAGCACGATGCGAATCGGCTTGAACAACACCAGTTCGGCGAGATTGTCAGGCAACCAGTCCGGCATGTGCCTCAGCCTAGGGTGTGGCTTCCCCTCACTTACCGACTTGTCAGAGTCTCAGCGTGCTATAGCCGACTGAGACGCTGACAAGTCGGTAGCTACGTCACGGACGGCTGAGACGGTCACCGCGATCGCGGGTCGTTCGGACGCCAGGGTGCGCCATATGGCGTAGACCCGGCGAGAAAATGCCGGTTTGAGCGGGACGATTGAGACGCCGTCGATCGACCCGCGTCCGAGCCTTGGCATGACGGCAATGCCCAGCCCGGCAGCGACCATCGCGAGTTGGGTTTGATGCTCCTCAGCCGTGTGGGTCACTTCGGGGGTCAGCCCATGCTGCCGCAGGGTCTGGGTCAGCCATTCGTGGCAGATTGCCCCGTAGGGCCAGGTGATCCACGGCTCGGCACCGAGTTCGGTGAGCTCGACGCTCGTCCGTTGTGCGAGCGGGTGATCAGCAGGTACTGCAAGATCAACAGGGTCGTTCATGATCAACAGACGCTCGACGCCGTCCGGCAGTACCAGTGGCGCATTCATCCAGTCGTTGACCAGGGCAATGTCGAGATGTCCCGCCACAACCAATCGGATCGCCTCATCCGGCTGCCGCTCCGAGACCCGAAGTCGCAGCTGCTCATGTTCCGTGCGAAGCCGGGCGACGGTCTGGGGAAGTATGGCCCGCGCGGCGGTGGCGAATCCAGCGATCTCCAGATCGCCAACGACCCGCTCGCGTTCCCGGTCGAGTTCACCTTCCGCGCTCTCGACCTCCGACAGGATTGCGTGCGCCCGCTTCGCCAGCAGCACTCCCGCCGGCGTGAGTCGGACGCCGCGACCGTACGGTTCGATGAGCCGCTGCCCGACATCGCGCTGCAGCTTGCCGAGTTGCTGAGACACCGCCGATGGTGTCAGGCGCAACGCCTCCGCGGCGCCAGTTACCGAGCCGAAGGTGGACACCGCATGCAGAGCCTGGAGGCGCTCGAGGTGCAACATTTCACGGATCCTACACAGTATCCCCAATTGCAAATTGCTTGTGCTTAACAGTAGATCCGGCCATGCTTGACCGGTGGCCAGCACAGTGAACCCGATCCGGCAGACCAAGATCACCAGATCGGGGTCAGACTGGCGGACGCTTCTCGCGGTCACGATTACCGTTCTCGCCTGGGCTTCAGCCTTCGTCGTGATCCGGTACGCGGCTCACGACATCGGTCCTGGTGCCCTCAGCCTCGGCCGACTGCTCGTGGCCAGTCTCGCCCTCAGCGCCATGATGATCGGCCGCAAGCTTGTCCGCATGAGCACGAGGGAGTGGGCCCTCACCGCGCTGGTTGGAGTCGCCTGGTTCGCGGTCTACAGCGTTGCGCTCAATGCTGGCGAGCAGCACGTCGACGCCGGCACTGCCGCCATGCTCATCCAGCTCGCACCAATCCTCATCGGGATACTCGCCGGCATCCTCCTCGGCGAGGGCTTTCCACGGATGCTCGTCATTGGCGGCCTGGTCGCGTTCGCGGGCACCCTGATCATCGGCTTCGCCACCAGCACCGGGCAGGCCGACCTCGCCGGCGTTCTCCTGGTGCTGCTGAGCGCCACCGTTTACTCGATCGCCATGGTGGCGCAGAAGGTCGTGCTGCGCCGCATCCCCGCCATCCAGGTGACCTGGCTGGCCTGCCTTATTGGGACGGTCGCGTGCCTGCCTTTTGCTGGTTCTCTGATCCGCGACGTCGCAGTCGCACCGCCTCTGCAGATCCTCGGAGTCGTCTACCTCGGGCTCGTGCCGACTGCGCTCGCCTTCTCGACTTGGGCGTACGCGCTGAGCCACACCTCAGCCGGAAAGCTGGGTATCACCACATTTGCCGTGCCACCGATCACCATCGTGCTTGGGTGGCTCTTCCTCAGCGAGGTGCCGCCGATGCTCGCGATTGTGGGTGGTGCGCTCTCGCTGGTGGGCGTTGCCATTGCCACCCGCAAGTCCAGGCCGAAAGTTACTGTCCCTTCTGGTATGTAACCTGACCTGCCCAGATGGTGGCGACCACCGCATCAGGCAGTTCGCGACCGTGCCAAGGATTGTTGCGCGACAAAGAGGCTGACACGGCGCGATCGACGACGGCCCGAGCCGCCGGATCTACCAGAACCACATTGGCCGGTTCACCCTCTGCCAAGGGACGACCCTGATCAGCAAGCCGGGCAATATGCGCCGGCGTGATCGACATCCGTTTCGCCAGTTCAGGCCAGCTCAGCACACCCGAGTTGATCATGGTCTCCATGACCACAGCGAGCGCGGTCTCTAGGCCGAGCATGCCGAACGCCGCCTCAGCGAACGCGTGCTCCTTGTCGTGCCGCGCATGTGGCGCGTGGTCGGTCGCTACTGCGTCGATGGTCCCGTCTGCCAGCGCCTCTTGTACAGCCTCGACGTGTTCGTTCGGGCGGAGCGGAGGATTGACCTTGTACGTCGGGTCATAGCCGAGCACCTCGGTGGTCGTCAGCATGAGGTGATGAGGCGCAACCTCCGCCGTCACATTGATGTCACGCTGTTTGGCCCACCTGATCACGTCCACCGTCTCGGCGCAGGACACATGGCAGATGTGGAGTCGGGATCGGGTCAGCTCGGCGATCTGTACATCTCGAGCAACGACGCTTGCCTCGGCCGCGCCAGGCCATCCCGGGAGTCCGAGTTTCCCGGAGATTTCTCCCTCGTGGCAGCATGCCGCCGGCCCGGCCAGTTGCGGATCCTGAGCATGCTGGGCGATGACCCCGTCAAAGGCTCGGACATACTCCAGAGCTCGTCGCATCAGGCGGGCGTCTGAGACGCAGTGGCCATCATCGGAAAACATCCGTACGCCGGCCCTGGATCGGGACATTAGTCCGAGCTCGGCAAGCTCGACTCCGTCGAGTCCTTTGCTGACGGCCCCGACCGGCACGACCTGCGCATGGCCGTCACGAGCGCCTAGCGCGGCGACATGCTCGGCCGCCTCCGCGGTGTCGGTGACTGGAGTCGTGTTGGCCATTGCCAGGACTGCGGTGAAACCCCCGCGCGCCGCAGCCAGCGTGCCGGAATCCACGGTCTCGGCATCCTCGCGTCCCGGCTCCCGAAGATGGGTATGCAGGTCGACCAGACCCGGCAACGCCACCAGCCCGTCGGCATCGAGCTGTTCCACGTCGCCTCCCGCGTCCGCAGGGTCCACGAAACGGCCGTTGCGGATCAGCAGGTCAGACCGCCCACGGCCGATGAGATCGGCACCGCGGATCAGCAGGTCTGTCACTCAGCACCTCCCAACAACTCGAAAAGCACGCTCATCCGTACCGACACACCGGCTGCAACCTGGTCCAAGATCAATGAGTTGGCCGCGTCGGCGGCATCCGCGGAGATCTCCAGGCCGCGGTTCATCGGGCCCGGATGGCAGATCGCCGCACCCGGCTTCATCGCCTCCAGCCGGGGACGGGTCAGGCCGTAGCTCATCGTGTACTCGCGTGGAGTTGGGAAGTACCCGCCTGACATCCGTTCTCGCTGCACGCGCAGCATCATCACGATGTCGGCGTGAGGCAGCACCTCGTCGAAGTCGGTACACGCCAGAACCGGCCAACTGTCGATCGCCGGCGGCAGCAGCGTAGGTGGCGCGACGAGGATCACCCGCGCCCCGAGCGTGGTCAACAGCAAGACGTTGCTGCGTGCGACTCGCGAATGGGTGATGTCTCCGACGATCGCCACGGTCTGGCCGTCAAAGCTCATCAGATCAGGGGTCGAACGCCGAAGATGCCGCCGGATGGTAAAGGCATCGAGCAACGCCTGCGTCGGATGTTCGTGGGTTCCGTCGCCCGCGTTCAGCACATGGGCATCGATCCAGCGCGACGCCTGCCAGGGTGCGCCCGATGCAGGATGGCGGATCACCAGGGCATCGACGCCCATGGCGGCGACGGTCAGCACCGTGTCGCGCAGCGATTCACCCTTCGATACCGATGAGCCCTTCGCGCTGATGTTGATCACGTCCGCCGACAGCCACTTGCCGGCAATCTCAAAGGAGGACCGCGTGCGGGTGGAGTCCTCGAAGAAAAGGTTGACCACGGTCCGCCCCCGCAGCGCTGGCAGCTTCTTGACCGGGCGTCCCTGCACCAGCGACATTTCTTCGGCGAGATCGAAGATCTCGGTGATCTGAGTTCGATCAAGATCAGCTGCCGACAGCAGGTGGCGCATCAGGTTCCCCCTCGAACCGGATCGCCGCTTTGTTCGATGCTGACCTGGTCGATCCCGTCGATCTCTGCCAGTCTTACGCTGACGTGCTCACCGGTCCGTGTTGGGATGAACTTTCCGACGTGATCAGCGTGGATGGGCAGCTCGCGGTGACCGCGATCGACCAGCACCGCCAGCTGAACGGCGCGCGGCCGGCCAAGATCACCGAGAGCGTCCAGCGCAGCCCGCACCGTACGTCCGGAGTAGAGCACGTCGTCAATCAGAACGACCGTGCTGCCGTCCACATCGACGGGTAGATGGGTGTGGCCGACGGCCCGGGTCGGTTGGCGCCGCAGGTCGTCGCGATACATGGTCACGTCGAGGGCGCCAACCGGAACCCGGGCGCCTTCCACTTCGTCCATGACCGTCGCGAGCCGATGGGCCAGCGCGACACCCCGGGTGGGGATTCCCATGAGCACCAAGTTCTCCGCGCCCCGATTCGCCTCGAGAATCTGGTGGGCCATCCGGGCACATGCGCGGGCAATCTGATCAGCGTCGAGGATTACCCGAGAGTCCATGGGACCGGGCCTGAGGCCCGGCGTCGGATCGTCGGGCCGAGTCTGTGGCGCGCCGGTACCTGACAACAATCCTCCTCTGGGCGCCTCGTAACCTCCGCGGAACCGCGTTGGGGCGATAACGTATTGCCGTGAACGAACTCCTGAGCATGCTAGTGCCTCTGGAAACCTTCTCTGGGTGGCCACAGGCACCTAACCCGTCGGTCTTACAGGTTCTCGGCTTGCTCGTCGGTGTTCCACTCCTGGTCTTCATCATTGTGATCTCCATCTCCAAGATCGTGACGACCGCCCACGCTCGCCGCGGCGACAACGCCCAGGCCAGCGACCCACTCTGGGTCGGTGCCCATGAGTCACCTGAGCTGGAGGCCAACGTGAACCCGGGTCTCGAAATAACTAAGGAGGCTCCGGCTGCCGACGCCGAGCAGACTGCGGTCGGCGAGGGCGGTGTCGAGGGCGACGACACCGGCGAGCATGTGGGTGGCGCGGGTGCCCGCTGGTGACTTGTTCACCCCGAGCCAACTGGAGTGGATCAAGCGTGCTGTGCGGAACGCCGAGACCCTCTCGGGCCTGACCTTCTCAGTATTTGTCGGCGTTTCGGAGGAGGACTCACGCGCGTACGCCGAACGGCTGCACAAAGCACTCACTGATCCTGATCACTCAGTCCTGGTGATGTGCGACCTGGAGTTCCGCAAGCTGGAGATCGTCACAGGCATCGAGGCTCGCCGCGTGCTCACCGATCTTGAATGTCGCCTAGCGGCAGCGGCCATGCTGACCTCCTTCGCCGGCGGCGACATCGTCGGCGGTCTCACGGCCGGCATCCAGCAGCTTGGAGAGGCTGCACATCAG
Source organism: Propionibacteriaceae bacterium (assembly GCA_035535875.1). Taxonomy (GTDB): domain Bacteria; phylum Actinomycetota; class Actinomycetes; order Propionibacteriales; family Propionibacteriaceae; genus Microlunatus. The sequence continues at coordinate 24,781 of DATLPF010000182.1, read as the reverse complement.
CCGAAGACGCTGCACACGACGCGGCAGAGTTGAGCGCTGCGGCGACGCGAAGCTGCAATGGCGATGCTCGTCTGTCCCGGCTGGATCTGCCATAGTGCTCCCATGCGCGTACACATCGGCAGCGACCACGCCGGATTTGAGCTGAAGAACTATCTAATCGAGGCTCTCACCGAGGACGGGCACGAGTTGGTTGACCACGGGCCAGAGGCGTACGACGCCGAGGACGATTATCCCGTCTTCTGCATCCCTACCGCCGAGGCCGCCGTGACCGACTCCGGCTCGTTGGGCATCGTGATCGGCGGGTCGGGCAACGGCGAACAAATTGCTGCGAACAAAGTAGTCGGCGCCCGGGCTGCGCTCGCATACAACCTGGACACGGCAAAGCTCGGTCGACAGCACAACGACGCGAACGTGATCGGCATCGGCGCCCGGATGCATACGCAGGAAGAGGCCTTGGAGATGGTTCGGCTCTTCTTGGCGACGCCCTTCAGCGGTGACCCACGCCATGCCCGGCGCATTGAGCTCCTCGCTGACTACGAGCAGGCCCGTCCGACTGTTGGCACCTGAATCTGTCGAACCCCTGTCCTGAGACTGGCGAAGGGCACCTGCAGCGTTTCGACGAGCGCATCGCGCGTACCGTGGTGCGGCCCTAGGTCAGGTTGACTCGCTGCGCTGCGAGCCACTCGCACGACGGCCATCTACTCGAGCGAGTAACTCGTCGATGACCTCTGCCGCGACGCGTTCGTCGTCGAGGTCCGGGCGGGATACATCCCGCCCTCGCATGGCACGGTCGAGAGTGACCAGCCCCGAGACACCATCCCGCCCAAAATCACGCGGCAGCAGGTCGCGCGAGTCGTGCGTGGTCCCCGAGTAGTGTGTTCCTCCGCCGTGCGTTCCTGAGGGACGTCCCCCAGGTGGCAACGCACCTGTCATGGCTCACACGCTAAAACAGATTCGCAGGGTGCGTGCATGATCGCAATGGAAGTGTTATCCGAGCACACTCGCCGCCCCCGAAGCGCTTAGGAGGGAACCTTGCCGGAAGGGCACACGCTGCACCGGCTCGCTCTCGACCTTACGCAGGCCTTCGGAGGACGGGTGGTGTCAGTCAGCAGTCCGCAGGGCCGTTTTGAAGAGTCGGCGGCGCAGCTGGACGAGACGCGGATGATCGAGGGCACCGCTCACGGCAAGCATCTGTTTTGCGAGTTCGACGGGGATCGGTTTCTGCACGTGCATCTGGGGCTGATTGGCAGCTTCGAGCTCGGTCCGCCCCACCCGCCCCGCGGCGTGGTCCGAGTACGAATCGCCACCGAGCAGGCCGTCGCGGACCTCCGCGGACCGCAGCTCTGCATGCTGAGCACGCGGGCCGAGGTTGCCTCGCAGCTCGCTGCGCTCGGTCCTGACCCGCTGCGGGCGGACGCCGATCCTGATCTTGCCTGGCGCCGGATCCACCGTGCGACCCGGCCGATCGCAGCCTTGTTGATGGACCAAACCATCCTGTCCGGGGTTGGAAACGTGTACCGCGCAGAGGTTCTGTTCCGAAACCGGATCGATCCGCATCGCCCGGGTAACAAGCTGCGCCGGCGCAGCTGGTTGGGGATCTGGACCGATCTTGTCGAGCTGATGCCTCAAGGTGTTGTGGACAACCGGATCGACACCGTACGCCCGGAGCACACGCCTGAGGCGATGGGCCGGCCACCACGCAAGGATGATCATGGCGGTGAGGTCTATGTCTATCGGCGCGCCGGCATGGCTTGTTTGGTGTGCGGCTCCAAGGTACGCACCGAAGTGCTCGCCGGCCGCAACCTGTTCTGGTGTCCCAGGTGCCAACGCCGGGGATGATCTTCCGCGTCGCGTCAGCGCGTTCTGGATGAACTGGGTAAGGGAGTTGTTGTGAGCAGCGGCACGCCGAAAGAGACCGTGACTCCGTTGGTCGTTGAGCTGTGGTACGCGGAGGCGCCGGAGCTCGGTGATCCTCGGCTACTTCAGGCTTTGCGATTGCAGTGGCCGGCGACCGAGCTTCAAATGGAGTCGATCGTCGTTCCTCATGGTGACCCAGCGTCACCGCTGCTGACGGTGATCATGACGGCGAGCCCACTAGGGGAGGGCGGCAAGGCTCTACCCGATGTCAGCCAGACATGGGACTGGGAGGGTGCAGAAGCGGCCGTCTCGGCTAGCCGATGCAGCCTCCTGGTGACCGAGATGTTCGGTGATGGCCGGACGCCGCAGGAGCGCTGGGATGCCATGAGTGCTGTGGTTTCCGAGATGGCGCAACTCACGCGTCCCACTGCGCTCAGCTGGCCGCAGAGCCAGCGGGTTGGCGACCCTGAGCTGTTTGCTGCGGGTGATCTTGACGGCCTCATCAACGTGCGATATTTCAGCATCTCGAACGATCCCGGGGCCATCGTGATGGACACTCTGGGCCTGCACGTGTTCGGGCTCCCCGATGTGCAGTGCCACTACCGGGACCGAGAGCCCGGCGAGATCGCCGCGATGCTCTTCTCCACCGCCGTCTACCTGTTCCGGTCCGGTGATGTCATCGCCGATGGCAACACCATCTCGGGACCGCGCGGGGACGAGCGGTTCGTCTGCTTCCACGAGCGCACTTTGCTAGCCCCCAGCCGCCAGGTGATCGATGTCGATCTTGGCGAGCCGTACGCGGCTGGCCAGCGCGACCGGCGCTAACCCTGTCCTTCACTCAGTCCTCCGCGGACCGGAGCACACGGCGTACTGAGAGCAGCTCAACCTCGGGGCGGTAGGCGACCAGCTGCTCAACTGCATCGAGTACCTCCACCAGATGCCTCCGGTCGGGACTCACTGCAGCCACTCCAATGCCCGCCCGTCGGTGCAACTCGAGATGATCGACTTCGGCAACGCTGAGCTCAAAGCGCTTGCGTACCTCAGCGATCAGCGGGCGCACCATCGAGCGCTTCTCCTTGAGCGAATGCACATCGCCGAGCAGGAGGTCAAACTGCAGCGCCCCCACCCACATCACCATGGCCATAGCGTAAGGACCGGCCGACCTGAGCCTCACAAACTACTTGGTCTAGCGTCGATGGCGACCGGTCCAGTGTGGTGAACGTGCATGCGGCAAGGGGTGAGCGAACAACATGTCCGAACTGCGTAACGCCCGGCATCTCAGCGTTCATGATCTTCGACGGCGGATCAACGAGGGGGATATCGATACTGTGGTCGTCGCCTTCACCGACATGCAGGGTCGGTTGCAAGGCAAGCGATTGCATGCGGGGTACTTCGCCGAACACGTTCTCGATCATGGCACCGAAGGCTCCGCACACCTTTTCGCAGTCGACGTCGATATGAACATTGACGACCGCTATGCGATGTCGTCACCGGACAAGACTGACGGCGACATCAGGCTGGTGCTCGACATGCAAACAATCCGGTTGTTGCGACACCAACCAGGCACAGTGATGGTGCAGTGCGACGCGGTCTGGCCGGACCAGACGCCGGTCGTCCAGTCACCCAGGACGATCTTGAAGCAGCAATTGGCAGCCGCGGCCGGTCGGGACTACGTCGTTCTGAGTGGTATCCAATTGCAGTTCATGGCGTTCCACACCAGCTACGAGGACGCCTGGACTGCTCACTATCGTGATCTTGCTTCGGTCAACCAGTACAACGTCGAGTCCTCGATCGTGGGCGGCAGTCGGATCGAACCGCTGCTGCGCGAGATCCGCAACAAGACCTATACCGCAGGAATGGAGGTTGCGTCGGTCAAGGGAGAGCGGAACAAGGGGCAGCATGAAATCGGCTTCCGCCATGACGATGCCCTGACGACCGCCGACAACCACTCGGTCTTCAAGACGATGGCCAAGGAGATCGCCGCCCAGCACGGCAAAGCGATCACCTTCATGCCCAAGTTCGACGAAGGACAGGGCAATGCCTGTCACATCCAGTTGTCACTACGCGGCGCTGACGGGTCCACGGTCTTCTGGAGAATCGGGGGGCGCACCAAGGTCTTTGATGCCTTCGTCGCTGGGCTGCTCGCGACCCTGTACGACTTCACCCTGCTCTACGCGCCGAACATCAACTCATACAAGCGTTTCGCTGGCGGATCGGCGGCACCGATGGCGATCGCCTGGGGGCTGGACGACCGCTGTGCAATCCGCGTGCTGGGACGCGATCAATCGGCGAGAGTGGAGAACCGGGTTCCAGGCGGGGACGTCAATCCCTATCTCGCCGTTGCGGCGATGATCGCCGGCGGGCTGTACGGACTCGATCATGATCTCGAACTCGGTGTGGGGCTGACTGGCAATGTCCACCCGTCTGACTTCCCCAGCATTCCGCGTACGCTGCGCGAGGCGCGGCAGGCCTTCGCTGCCTCACAGATCGCACGCGCGGCCTTCGGTGACGACGTCGTCGATCACTTCACCACCATGGCTGATGTCGAGTTGGACGCGTTCGATGCGGCGGTCACCGACTGGGAGCTGAGGCGCAGCTTCGAAAGAATGTGAGAATGGGGGCCATGACGGCGGTGGGGGCGACGCAAGGCAGGCCAGTGATCGGCCTGAGCACCTATCGCGAGCAGGCTGCCTGGTCGGTATGGAACATGTCGGCCGACCTCCTGCCATCGGTCTACACCCGGTCGGTCGAGGCTGCGGGCGGTGTCGTCGTGCTTCTGCCACCACAGGTCGAGGGCATGGCTCAGGTGGTCTCCAGGCTCGATGGGCTGATCATCACGGGCGGCGCCGATGTGGATCCAGAGCGTTATGGCCAGATGCCCCATCCCATGACCAAGGTGCGTCGCGATCGTGACGCGTGGGAGTTCGGGCTGCTGGACGCCGCTGATCGGGTTGGTCTCCCGACGCTCGGCATTTGCCGCGGCATGCAGGTCATGGCGGTTCGCGCTGGGGGCTCGCTCGAACAGGACCTACCTGATGTTGTGGGGCATGAGGAGCACGCGCCGGGCGGCAACTCCTTTGGCTGGACCTCGATCGCCACCCGCGAAGGTTCCCGCGTGCGAACATTCGTCGGTGATCGTGTGCAGGTCAGCTGTCATCACCACCAGTCGGTACTAAGCCATCCCGGCTTCGAGGCCACCGCCCGCGCGGCCGACGGCACCATCGAGGCCATCGAGGATCCAGAACGGCCGTTCTGGCTAGGCGTGCAGTGGCATCCGGAGAGTGGCGAGGACCATGGGCTCTTTCTCGGGCTGATTGAGGCCGCCTCAGGAGTCAATGCACGAGCCTAGGCACTCTCACGACCTCTTGGCTGACTCCTTCCGAGATGTCAAGATCACTCCGCATCAGTTGCTTGGACTCCGCAGCATCCGCTGCTCGTGCGCAGTCCAAGTACCTGATGCGGAGTCGTTCCGATTGAGTTAGAACGGGTCTACTCGATGGAGCGCGGGATCGTCGTGGGCGAAGGTCCGGACTGGACCAGGCGGTGTCTCCCTCGTCTCGAAGCGGACCGTCACCCGACCGAGTCCCGACCCCCAGACCCAGCCACGACCATGCTGATCATGCTCGACATCCAGTCCGGGTGGCCAACCCTGGCGCGCAGGCTGCTTCTCATGCGTCGGGTGATCATCGATCACCTCCTCGGTCGGGGGCACGCCCGATGTCTCACCTGCAAAGAGATCTTCCTGCAGCACATCGGTCAGGCCGGCCACTCCGACGCCGAGGAGTCGGACCCCTCCGGTGGCGTCGATCGCCGACAGCAGCGCAGTGGCGACCGAGCCAATGACTTCCGCGCGATCGGTCGCACTGAGTAGCGTGCGTGATCTTGTGAAGGTCGAGAAGTCGTGCAGTCGAACCTTGATCGACACCGTATGGGCGAACAGCCTGGCGGCCCGCAGTCGGCCCGCTACCTGACGTGCATCACGGAGCAAGATCAGGTCGAGTTCGTGTCGAGAGACAAGATCAGTTTCGAAGGTGTCCTCGACCGAGATCGACTTCGTCTCCCGATCAGGCTCAACCGGCCGGTCGTCACGGGCGTACGCCAGCTCGAGCAGCGCCTGCGCATGGGTCTTGCCGATCACCTGAACTAACTCATCGGGAGCGCACCCTTGGAGATCAGCAACCGTGTGGATGCCGATGCGATGCAGCTTCTCCTGGGTGACCGGGCCGACGCCGGGAATGACAGCGACCTTCATCGGTCGCAGAAGCTCCAGTTCACGGCCGGCTTCGACAATGGAGCTGCCGTCCGGCTTGGCCAGTTCGCTGGCCACTTTGGCAATGAACTTCGACGTGCCGACGCCCACAGAGGCTGTCAGGCCGCTGGTGGTCGCGCGAACCTCGTCCTTGAGCTGCCCGATCAGCAACTCCAGGCCTGTGCGGCTGAAGTCAATCGCGGTGGTCGCTGCCCGGAGGTCGACGAAGGCTTCGTCCAACGAAAGCGGCTCCACCACCGGTGCCAGGCGGTGGAGCACATCCATGACCTGGCGACTTGCGACGCGGTAGGCACCGAACCGACCGGCAAGGAATGCTGCATGCGGACACCGTCGCCGTGCCTCGTGAGTCGGCATGGCCGACCGTACGCCGAAAACGCGTGCCTCGTACGAGGCGGTGGCAACGACTCCGCGCTGGCCCAGACCGCCCACAACGACGGGCTTGCCGCGTAGCGACGGCTTGTCGCGCTGCTCGACCGATGCGAAGAAGGCATCAAGATCGAGATGGAGCACCGAGGCCTCGCGTCGCACGGATCACATTCTGCGCTTCAGCTGCCCTAGGCTGCTTCCACAGCGGAGTTTGACCGATCGCGGGAGCGTTCACCAAAACGCCAAGGAGGGTGCCATGGCCGACGAATCGAGGGTCCTCGAGATCGTGCGACGCTACTTCGAGTTTGCCGGTGCCGACGTCGAGCGCGCCGAAGAGATCTACCACGAAGACGCGGTGCTGGAATTTCCACAATCAGGCGAGCGCTTCGAAGGTGTCGCCACGTTCACAGAATGGCGCCGGCAGTATCCCGCCGACTTGGCGAAGATGCGCTACCGTCTCCGACGGGTCACGGCCCGCGTCGACCTGGCCGTCGTTGAGCTGACTGCCAGCTATGACGGCGAATCGTGGTTGCAGGGGGTCCAGCTGTTGGAGTTCCGCGGCGACAAAGTGGCGCGCGAGCGGATCTATGTGATGGAAGCGTGGGACGCTCCGGAATGGCGGGCGCGCTGGCGCGCGGACACCCCGGCCGACGCGCCGGAGGGGATCACTCCGAACTGAACGTCCTCGGCTGAGCGGACCTGCCTGGCATCGACGACGGCGATGCTCGTAGCGTTGATTCCTCAGGGTCGCGGGCTTACCGATCAGGAGAGAGTGTCGTGCCGGAATTGGTGGAGGGTTTGCAGAAGCGTCACGTCGAGATGTGGCCGGGAAGGCCATACCCGCTGGGTGCGACCTTTGATGGCACCGGAGTGAATTTCGCGCTCTTCTCCGAGGTTGCGTCGAAAGTCGAGCTCTGCCTCATCGACGAGGACGGGGACGAGACGAGCGTCGAACTCATCGAGGTCGACGGCAATGTTTGGCACGCCTACATCCCACGGATTCAGCCGGGTCAGCGATACGGCTACCGGGTCTACGGCCCGTACGAGCCCGCCGACGGTAACCGGTGCAACCCATCAAAGTTCCTGCTGGATCCGTACGCGAAGGCCATCAGTGGCCAGATCGATGGCGACGAATCCTTGTTCTCCTACCGTTTCGCCGATCCGGCGGAATTCAACGACATGGACTCCCGTGGCCACACCATGCTGTCAGTGGTCACCACGCCGTACTTCGACTGGGGTCATGATCGACCACCACGGCGGCAGTACCACGAGAGCATCATCTACGAGATGCACGTGAAGGGTCTGACGATGACCCATCCCGGCATCCCGGACGATGTCCGGGGAAGCTATGCGGCCATCGGTCACCCGGCGATCATCGAGCATCTGACGTCCCTTGGAATCACGGCGGTCGAGTTGTTGCCCGTGCACCAGTTCGTCAACGACAGCCATCTGGTCGATCGCGGTTTGTCCAACTACTGGGGCTACAACACCATCGGCTTCCTCGCACCACACAACGGCTACGCGAGCACTCTCGATCTTGGTCAGCAGGCCACCGAGTTCAAAGCGATGGTCAAGTCACTGCACGACGCCGGGATCGAAGTGATCTTGGATGTGGTCTACAACCACACCGCGGAAGGCAACGAGCTGGGGCCAACGATCGCCTTCCGCGGCATCGACAACGATGCCTACTACCGGCTCGTCAGTAACGCCAAGCAGCACTATTACGACACCACCGGCACCGGCAATAGCTTGCTGATGCGGAATCCGCATGTGCTGCAGCTGATCATGGACTCGTTGCGGTACTGGGTCTTGGAGATGCACGTCGACGGGTTCCGATTCGATCTTGCTGCGACACTAGCCCGGCAGTTCCACGAAGTCGACAAGCTGTCGGCGTTCTTCGACATCATCCAGCAAGACCCGGTGATCTCTCAGGTGAAACTGATCGCCGAACCATGGGATCTCGGCGACGGCGGCTATCAGGTCGGCAACTTCCCGCCATTGTGGTCGGAGTGGAACGGCAAGTATCGCGACACCGTGCGCGACTTCTGGCGCGGAGAGCCGGCGTCGCTCGCTGAGTTCGCTTCCCGGATTACCGGATCCAGCGATCTCTACGCGCACTCCGACCGGCGTCCTACTGCCTCGATCAACTTCGTCGTTGCCCACGACGGCTTCACGTTGCGTGATCTGGTGTCGTACAACTACAAGCACAACGAGGCGAACGGCGAAAACGGCCAAGACGGCGAGAGCCACAATCGATCATGGAATTGCGGCGTAGAGGGCGAGACCGACGATCCTGCGATCAACGCCCTACGGCTCCGCCAGCAGCGGAATTTCATTACCACCATGATGGTGAGTCAGGGCGTTCCGATGCTTGCGCACGGAGACGAGTTGGGCCGTACCCAGCACGGCAACAACAACGTGTACGCCCAGAACAACGAGATCTCCTGGGTCAACTGGGACCTCAACGCTGACCAGAAGGATTTGCTGGCTTTTACCTCAGCGACGATTGACCTGCGCAAGGCCCATCCGATACTCCGCCGCCGGCGGTTCTTCGCCGGTGATGCCAAACACGGCGGCAGAAGTGAGCTCGGCGACATCTTGTGGTTCAAGCCAGATGCGTCAGAGATGGACGAGGCCGATTGGAATTCCGGATTCGCCCGCAGCCTGATGGTCTTTCTCAACGGTGACGCCATCCCTGAACTCGATGCCTTCGGTCGACCGATCACCGACGACCATTTCCTGCTCCTTTTCAACGCCCACACCGAGCCAATTAGGTTCACCATGCCGGCGCCGGAGCTCGGCCAGAACTGGCTGGTGCGACTCGATACCGCCACCGGGCAGGTCGATCCGCAAAATGTTCGGCCATGGCGGGCGAAGTCCACTCATAAGGTCGAGGCACATTCGATGATGGTGTTATCGACGACCGTGGTGCCGGAAGCTGAGCGTGCCGCTGCTATGTCACGAGCCCAGCGGGCTACGGCATCGGCCGCCAAAGCGCCCATGCAGGCCCCTCGGCCGACGTGAATCACCTCTGAATCTGACCGGATCTGACCGCCACCTGGTCTGCGCGCCTCATGTGCAACCTACGTCTACCTAGGTTGCACGCGCTCTGCATGGGTAGCAAACCGTGCAGACCGTACGAAACCTACGTGCACGGAGGTTTCGGCAAGAGTGAGAAACCCACGTGGGCGTATCTTGCGGCCAGAGTCAGATCGAGTCTGAGGCGAGTGCGACGGATCACTGAAAGGTGGCCATTTCGGGCTGTCACTGGGACGATTGCTGAGCAAAGGCGGGATGATGAGTCCGGTTGCCGGGTCTCCCGCACTCTTGTGGTCAGCGGTCCCAGGCGAGCCGTGCCGGCGACAGCGAGGAGTGAATCATGACGATAGAAACCCCCGCACCAAGTCCTGCAACCCCGTCACCCGTTGATCGCGGATCGGGCAGGCACCGGGTCGTGATCATCGGTTCCGGCTTTGGCGGTCTGTGGGCCACCGAAGCTCTGGCAAAGGCCCCTGTGGACGTCGTCATGATCAGCGGAACCTCCCACCACCTGTTCCAGCCGCTGCTCTACCAGGTCGCGACCGGTGTGCTGTCCGAAGGCGAGGTTGCTCCGGCGACCCGTGAGGTGCTGAAGAAGCAGAAGAACGTGACGGTGTTGCTCGGTCGGGTCACTGAGATCGACATTAACGCCCAGACGGTGACTTCGGTCAGTCCATTGGGCATCACCGTGACGCCGTACGACAGCCTGATCGTGGCTGCAGGCGCCGGACAGTCGTACTTCGGCAATGATCAATTCTCCGAATTCGCTCCAGGGATGAAGAGCATCGACGATGCGTTGGAGCTACGCGGCCGGATCTTTGGCTCGTTCGAACTCGCTGAGCTGTGCGACGACCCAGAGGAGCGGGAGGAGTGGCTGACTTTTGTTGTCGTCGGCGCCGGTCCGACTGGGGTCGAGATGGCGGGCCAGATCAGCGAGTTGGCACACCGTACGCTGCGTCGCGACTTCCGCCGCATTGACACGACAAAAGCGAAGATCATCCTGCTGGACGCGGCTCCGGCCGTGCTCGGGATGTTCGGCGACAAGCTCTCCGGCGCCGCCCGCAAACAGCTTGAAGACATCGGGGTGGACGTCGAGCTCAACGCCAAGGTGGTCGGTGTTGACAACACCGGGGTCGACATCATCGACGCCGACGGCAACGAGCGGCGGATCCGCAGCCGATGCAAAGTGTGGGCAGCGGGAGTCAGCGCATCACCGCTGGGCAAGCAGCTCGCAGAGCAGAGTGGCGGCGAGGTCGATCGGGCAGGTCGGGTGCAGGTCAACGAGGATCTCACCTTGCCGGGACACCCGGAGATCTTCGTAGTGGGCGACATGATGGCGCTGAACAATCTGCCGGGCGTTGCCCAGGTCGCCATGCAGGGCGGCAAGTACGCGGCCGGCCAGATCGTACGCCGGCTGCGCGGGGAGCCTGCGGCTCCCCCGTTCAAATACTTCGACAAGGGCAGCATGGCGACCATCTCGCGGTTCCATGCAGTCGCCAGCGTCGGCAAGATCCGGCTCGCCGGCTTCTTCGCGTGGATCATGTGGCTCGCCGTTCACGTCATGTACCTCATCGGCTTCAAGAACCGGCTCACCACCATGCTTCATTGGGCCGTCAGCTTCATATTCCGAGGACGTTCGCAGCGGACAACGACGAGGCAGCAGATTGTTGCCCGCACCCTGATGGCTCGGCTGGAGTCCGAGCAGGCTCAGAAGGAGGCCCTGCAGAAGGAAGCTGCTGCGGCGGGTGAGCCTTCCGCTGCGGGAGCCCTGAGCGATAGCGGCGCCGGCGGTGGGAATAGCCAATCGGACATGGTCAGCACCGACAGCGTCGATGAGCTCAGCGCCGCGTACGGAGAAAAGACTGACGAACCTGGTGAAGTTACTCCGCTGAAGCAGGCTCCGGAGAGCTGAGTCATCGACCCAGGTGGCTGTCCCCAATCTCGCTCTCAACAGCGGTCATCCGATCCCGCAGCTCGGCTTCGGAGTCTTCAAGATCGTCCCGGCTGAGACTGCCGCCGCGGTCAGCGAGGCGCTGCGTGGCGGCTATCGGCACATCGACACCGCGGAGATGTACGGCAACGAAAAGGAAGTAGGGGAGGCGGTCCGAGTTTCCGGGCTGGAGCGCAGCGAAGTCTTCATCACCAGCAAACTCAACAACGGGTTTCATAGGCCCCACGATGCGCGCAGAGCCTTCGATGGCACGCTGAAGGCGCTCGGTTCGGACTACGTTGATCTGTTTCTGATCCACTGGCCGCTGCCGACCTTGTACGGCGGTGACTTCGTCTCGACTTGGCTCACTCTGGAGGAGTTCTACCGCGACGGCCGGTCACGCTCCATCGGAGTCTCAAACTTTCAGGCCGCGCACGTACGACGCCTCGTGCAGGAGAGCGACGTCGTGCCGGCCGTCAACCAGATCGAAGTGCATCCGTACCTGTGCAACGAGGAGGTCCGGGCCGCGAACGCCGAACTTGGAATCGTCACGGAGGCCTGGTCGCCGCTCGCGAAAGGCAGGGTTCTCAACGATCCGACGATCGGCGCGATCGCCAGTCGGACTGGAAGGACCCCTGCGCAGGTCGTGCTTCGCTGGCACGTTCAACGCGGGGATGTCATCTTCCCCAAGTCGACGACACCGGCACGGATCAAGGAGAACTTCCAGATCTTCGACTTCGTGCTCGAGCCCAATGACATAGCCGCGATCAGTGCGCTGAACAGGGATGAAGAGGGGCGCACCGGGCCCAACCCGGATGTGTTCGCTCGGATACCCCGCTGAGTCATCCGCGACGACGAAAGGAACGTTGTGGCCACCGATGGCCTGCCGGCGACCGCTCCGACCCTGGCCGACCAGGTCAGTCGCCTGTACGACCTGATCGCCGGCTATCACGCGACCCAGCTGATCGAGATTGCGCGGGAGCTTGGTGTGTGGGAGGCGCTGACCTCGAGCCCGGGCCTCACATCCGAGAGGCTTGCGACAGGGATCGGCACCGACCGCTTCTACACCGATGTGCTGTGCCGGACCGCGTTTTCCTTCGGCCTGCTCGAGCGCCAGGATGCCGGGTGGCGCATGGCGCCACACTTTGACCAGATCTTGGGAGAACCGGGGTCAAGCTTCTACCTGGCGCGCGCGGCCAGGGTCCACATGGTGGTCGGCGAGGACTACCGCGACTATGTCCGCCACTTCCGCGCCGGGACGATCCGGTCTTATCAGGAGCACGATGAGGTCTTCATGCGCGAGGTCGCCGCGGCGCTCAAAACCCTGCCGCGGATCTTCGTCGACGTCGTGCTGCCCCGCTTGCCAGGCCTCAACACCCGGCTTCAGGACGGTGGCCGGCTACTGGACGTGGGCTGCGGCGGCGGCTGGGCGCTGGTGCAAATCGCCGAACAGTTCCCCGCAACCTCCTGCGTCGGGATCGACGTGGAGCCCCATTCGATCGAGCTGGCTCGACAGCTGATCGCCGAGCGAGAGCTGACGGACCGCTGCCAGGCGCGGGTGCAGCGGGTCGACGAGCTCGACGAGGGCGAGGCGTACGACCTAGCCACTAGCTTCCTGGTCGTGCACGAGATCGCTCCGGGGGCGAAACCGGCCGCGTTCGCCGCGGTGGCCCGAGCGCTAAAGCCCGGCGGCTCGTTCCTGGTGTTCGACGAGGCTTATCCGGAGACCGACACGGCGCTGCAGACAATGCCGGCCCGTTTCGCGGCACTGGCCCAGTGGTACGAGGTCACGTGGGGCAATGTGGTTGACACCCGCACTCAGCTGCACGCTCTCTGCCAAGGGGCGGGCCTGCAGGTGACCGAAGAAACCACCTTCTCCCGCTTCACCATCCTGGTCGCGGAAAAGGTCTAGGCCCTGATATCAAGTTCCGACAGGTGGCGGCTTTTCGACACCTAAGCCCGGGGATGGGCTCCAAACGTCGCACCGGTCGGAACTTTGCGTGAGGACAGACGTTTTGCGTGAGGACAGACGTAGTGTCGGCGGCCAGCACCAGGCCGTACCAAGGTTGTTCGCGCTGTACGCGGTATGCAACTCATTCGGCTCCTAAGGTCATTCCGCAACAGCCTCTGCACGCCACGTACAGCAACAACATCCCATGCAGCGTGGGATGTTGACACGCCGCCGGCCATTGTTTTGAGCTGCTCGCGCATCGCGCTTGGGATCCGCCGCTCGCAGCTAATGATCAGGTTGCGGCCGAGCTGCCTTCGGCGAGGTCTTGAACGGCACGGTCGAGGGCAAGAATCCCCTGGACGAGGGCCCTTAAGTCCTCGATAGTCAGTCGGCGGAGGACCGGAGTGGGCATGGTGCCGGCGGAGCTCAGCAGGCTGCGGATTGTCGCACTACCTTCGGGAGTCACAGTGAGCCGGCGGACACGGCGGTCGCTGGGATCCTCACCTCGACTCACCATTCCGTGTTCCACGAGACGATCGACGAGGCCGGACATGGTGGCCACGGACACGTTCAGCTGCGCGGCCAGCTCATGGCCGGTTGCCCTTTCGGGATCGATGGCGATCATGGTCAAGACCTTGAGCTGCTGCATCGTGATCGGGGTCGAGATCAAGGGTTCCGCCATCGAGGACAGGGCACGGCGTTCGAAACTGTCCTGCACGCGCTCAAGACAGCTGATCAACTCCTGCTGCTCGCTGGTAGCAGTCGCGTCATCGCGCGCGGTCCCGGTCATTGGTCGCCTGTCGTTAGTCATCGACGTCTTTGTTGAGAAGGATCGTAACGGCTTGATTATCCAAGTCGCGCTAACTGTAAGCTCCATGCGAACGATCGTGTCGATACCACCGCAAGTCGCCGGTGGCCTTGAGGCGGAACGCACGTGGAAGGGAGCCTGCTCATGACCTCCCTGACGCGTCTCAGCCTGGCCAACCGCTTGATCGTCGGTCTCGCCACGCTGGCCATCATCGTCTTCGGGGTACTGGCAACCCTCAACCTCAAGCAGGAGCTGCTGCCGTCGATCCAGGTGCCCACCGCGATCGTCACGGCCAACTATCCGGGCGTGTCACCACAAATCATCGCCGACGACGTGTCGACACCGCTGGAACGCGCGCTCACCGGCGTATCGGGCGTCACCAAGGTCCAGTCGACCTCCTCTAATGGGATCGCCACGATCACCGTCGAATGGGATTACGGCCTCGACCCTGACAAGGTGGTGGCCGACATCCGCAACGCGGTTGACGGCATCAAACCGACGCTGCCGGATCAGGTCGAGACTGACGTCATTACCGGCCGAACCGACGACATCCCGGTGCTGCTGCTCGCTGTCGCTTCTGACGCCTCTCTGGACGAAGCTGGTCGCCGGGTTGAGAACATAGCGGTGCCAGAGCTGTCGGGTATCGACGGCGTACGCAGTGTCACTGTGACCGGCGAGAACACCACTCAGCTTCTTGTGACGCTGCGGCCGCCCGATCTTCGTAAGCACGACGTGACAGCGCAGGCAGTCACTCAGGTTGTGCAGGGACAGGCGACCATCACTCCCGCCGGCAGCAGCTTCGACAAGAACCTCGAGCTTGCCGTCGAGGTCGGCACTTCTGCCAACGCCGTGAAGCAGTTTCGAGCCATGCAGGTACCAACTCCTGATGGCCCAGTCCCGCTGTCAGCGGTCGCCGACGTCAAGGTGGACTCCATCGAGTCGACGTCGATCGCTCGGGCAGACGCCCGACCGGCCCTCAGCGTTGCCGTTCTCAAGGACATCGACGCCGACGCAGTGGAGATCTCGCACGCAGTGGCCGCCACGATCCCGAGCCTCGAGCAGAAGCTGGGCAACAACACCACCATCACCACGATCTTCGACCAGGCACCCCTGATCGAACAATCGATTCACGACCTCGCGGTGGAGGGCCTGCTCGGCTTGGCCTTTGCCGTGCTCGTGATCTTGCTCTTCTTGTTCTCGCTTCGCGCGACCTTGATCACAGCGATCTCGATTCCACTGTCACTGCTGATCGCCATGATCGGTCTTCAACTCGCCGAATACTCGCTCAACATCTTCTCTCTGGCTGCGCTCACGGTGGCGGTCGGTCGGGTGGTTGACGACTCGATCGTCGTGGTGGAGAACATCAAGCGTCGCGCCACTGGGCATCGGACTCTGACGACTGGCGACGTTGTTGCATCGGTGAAGGAGGTGGCCGGTGCGGTCACCGCTTCGACGCTGACAACGGTCACGGTCTTCGCCCCGGTGGCCATCGTGTCCGGCGTAGTTGGGGAGCTTTTCCGACCATTTGCGATCACGGTCGCTGTGGCGCTGGGTGCCTCGCTGCTGGTGTCGATGACCATCGTGCCGGTATTGGCGTACTGGTTTCTGCGGGGCGGGATGCTCGGCAAGCAGGAGCTTGCGGCCCAATCTGCCGGGGACGAGGCCGTGGCGGCGACAGAAGCAGAGAGGCACACTCCCGAGGAAACTAAGGTGACCAGACTGCAGCGCGGCTACTTGCCGGTTCTGCGGTTCGGCCTGCGGCGGCCGTTTCTCACACTGGCTATGGCCTTGGTTGTCTTCGTCGGAACCTTGGGCGCAGCGACCTTGTTGAAGACCGATTTCCTCGGCTCGGTCACCGACCAGACCACACTCGCCATTCATCAAAAACTGCCGCCGGGGACGAGGCTTTCAACCACGAGCACGGCGGCTGAGCAGGTCGAGAACATCTTGCGTGCCGACCCGCAAGTGAAGAACTACTTGGTGACGATCGGCGGCAGCCTCGTGCCCGGCGCAACGCCGAGCACCAATACCGCGGAGTTCACGGTCTTACTCGTCGATGAGGCGAGGGCTGACGCCGTACGACCGCAGCTCCAGCAGCAGATGGCCGAGCTTGACGAATCCGCCGGCGAGGTCACCGTAACAACGACCAACAACGAATCGAGTACCAACGACCTCACGGTCACGGTCTCAAGCGAGAACACCGCGAGCCTGCAGACCGGCGCCAAGCGAGTCGAGCAGGAGTTGGAGACTATTGCCGGCCTCACCAATATCCGGAGCAACCTTGAGGAGCAGCGCAAGGTGCTCAAGGTGAATCTCAACAAGAAGAAGGCCGCCTCGCTCGGTTTCACTCAGGGCGACGTCGGCCAAGCGATTTCAAACGCTCTACGCGGCACTCGGGTGGGTTCGGTCACGCTCGCCGGCGAACAGCGGGACATCTTGGTTCGCAGTCAGGCAGCGGACGAACCGAGTCCGTCCGATATTGGCAATCTCGAGCTTCCCGTAAGCCAGCTGCAGCAACAGAATGCGCAGAAAAAGGCTTCTGACAAGCTGGCCGACAAGCAGAAGGCTTTTACCGATGAGCAGCAACGTATAGCCGACGACGCAACCAGTGATCAGAGTGACGAGCTGCTCAAGCAGCAATCCAAGCTCGTGCAAAGCCGGTCTGACAGCCTGGATCAGCTGCGCAAGACCAGACACCAGCTGGAGGTTACCCAGACACAGCTCGCAAGGCTCAAGGCGAACCCACCGCAGCCGACTCCGCCCAACCCGGGCGCTACACCTGTCCCGGTGACGAGCGACCAGCTCGCGCAGCAGCAGCGGATTGAGCAGTGGACGCAGCAGGTCGCCCAGCTGACTGCGGCGGTGACTCAAGCAGAGAAGGGCATCGATCAGATCGAGGCGAGCATCGACCAGACCGACGAAAGCATCAAGCAGCTCGACAAGCAGATGGACGCCGCCGACGAGCAGGCCCAGCAGACCACTGAGCAGCGGGCGAAGCAGCAGAAGCTGCAAGACGAACAGGAGGCGCTGCCAGACGTACGCGCCAAGCCCGTCAAGGTCAAGGATGTAGCGAAGGTGCAGGAAGTGCTGGCTCCGACGACGGTTACCCAGATCGAAGGGACTCCGTCGGTCACGATCAGCGCTACGCCGGAGGCCAGCGATCTGGGCGCCCTCTCTGCGACCATTCAAGGCCGACTGAACGCAATCGCT
Organism: Propionibacteriaceae bacterium; assembly: GCA_035535875.1. Classification (GTDB taxonomy): domain Bacteria; phylum Actinomycetota; class Actinomycetes; order Propionibacteriales; family Propionibacteriaceae; genus Microlunatus. The sequence goes on along the minus strand of DATLPF010000182.1, from coordinate 7,350 downwards.
GATCTGCCGCCCGGTGTAACGGCCACGTTGGGCGGCGCCGCCGAAAACCAGCGGGAGGCGTTCAACCAGCTGGGCCTGGCAATGCTGGTGGCTATCGCACTGGTTTTCATGATCATGGTCGGGACGTTCCGCAGCCTGGTGCAGCCGCTGATCTTGATGGTCTCCATCCCGTTCGCTGCAACCGGCGCGGTTGCCGGACTGCTGATCACCGACACTGCACTCGGCGTGCCCGCGATGGTGGGCTTGTTGATGTTGATCGGAATCGTGGTAACCAATGCGATCGTGTTGATCGATCTGATCAATCAGTACCGCGGGCGCGGCGAGGCCCTGCACTCAGCAATCACCGACGGCGCTCGGCTCCGGTTGCGGCCGATCATCATGACCGCCTGCGCGACGATCTTCGCCCTGATTCCCATGGCCCTGGGGCTGACCGGCGGTGGGGCCTTCATCTCCGGACCGCTGGCGATTGTCGTCATTGGCGGCCTGGTCTCCTCGACGGTATTGACCCTGCTCCTGGTACCAGTGCTCTACTCGCTGGTGGAGCGGCGCAGCGAACGTCGCCGGCTGCGTGATGCGCAGGCACCGGAGCGCGGGGACGTGCGTGCATGATCGCGCTCCGCTAGGTCACCGAGCCTCCCGAGAGAGCGCTGCGGGGTTAAGGTAAGCCCGACCTTCGGTCGGGTCAGGAGCTTGGAGGATGCATGGAGTCGATCAATTGGTCAACCGAATGGTTGACGAGCCTGCTATGGCTTATCAAGGTGTTCGTTCTCACCATCGTCGGCTTCGTGTTGGTGGCATGGTTTCTGATCCGGCGTACGGGCTGGGGCCGGCAATTCTGGCGGCTGTCGGGTATGTACTTCATCCCACGGCGGCGGGGCTGGCTCAGTTGGCGGCCGATCTTGACCGTTGGTTTGTTGCTGCTGCTGACGATCGCCGCGGTGCGGCTGGATGTCGTCTTGTCCTATCAGGGCAACGATCTGTTGACCGCAATGCAGGAGCTCAACGCACCTGCGTTCTGGAAGTCCATTGGGATTTTCGGAATTCTGGCGACGATCAACGTCGTACTCGTACTGATCACGTTCTACGTCGGCCAGGCACAGATCATTCACTGGCGGCTGTGGCTCAACCAACGGATGGTCGGTGATTGGCTGAACGGCGCCGCGTATCACCGGGGCAGGTTCGTCAGCACGCCAATCGACAACCCCGATCAGCGCATTCAGCAAGATGTCACCTCCTTCGCCTCAGACTCGCAGTCGCTGGGTTTGGGAGCAGTGTCATCTGTTGTTTCGCTGATCTCCTTCACCATCATTCTCTGGCAGCTGTCGGGCCCGCTCACCGTCTTCGGGCTCCAGGTCCCGCGAGCAATGGTCTTCCTCGCGTTCGTTTATGTGATCATCGCGACGGTATTCGCCTTCCGCATCGGCAGGCCGCTGATCCGGCTGAATTTCTTGAACGAACTTCTGACGGCCTCCTACCGCTATGCCCTGGTCCGGATCCGCGATAACTCCGAGAACATTGCCTTCTACCGGGGGGAGCAGGTGGAAAACGCCGGGCTCATGTCGCGCTTCGCTGCAGTTATTGGCAACACCTGGGCGATCGTCTACCGGACTTTGAAGTTTTCGGGATTCAACCTCGTGATCAACCAGATCGCTGTGATCTTCCCGTATCTCATCCAGGCTCGGCGATTCTTCAGCCAGGAGATCACCCTCGGCGATGTCAACCAGACTGCCACCGCGTTTGGACAGGTTCAGTCAGCCCTGTCGTTCTTCCGGCTCGCCTACGACGACTTTGCTAGCTACCGAGCATCGCTCAACCGGCTCACCGGGCTGCTCGATGCCAACGAGGAGGCCCGTGCTCTGCCGGCGGCTGTGGTAGAGGAGCGGGACGCTGGTCTTGGCGTCCGCCACCTCGACGTACGGCTTCCGGATGGACGGCCTTTGTTGGCCGATCTGGATCTCGACCTCGCCGGAGGAGACGCACTATTGGTCAAGGGGCCGTCCGGCAGCGGCAAGACCACCTTCCTGCGGAGCTTGGCGGGGTTGTGGCCTTATGTACAAGGAACGATCCTTCGGCCGGACCTTGCACACATCATGTTCTGTGCGCAGCAGCCGTACCTGCCGCTTGGGAGCTTGCGCACCGCACTGGCCTACCCCGCGGCCGCGGAGAGTCTCGGCGACGACGAAGCTCAGGAAACGCTGCGTGCCGTTCAGCTCGCGCATCTGGTCGACCGGCTGGATGCGGAGGCTGACTTCTCCAGGGTGCTGTCCCCTGGCGAGCAGCAACGGCTGGCATTCGGCCGCATCTTGATCGCGCGTCCGTCACTGGTGTTTCTCGACGAGACCACCTCGGCGCTTGACGAGGGCATGGAACACGCAATGTATGAGCGCGTACGTGATCGGGTGCCCGAGTGCACGATCGTCAGCGTCGCGCATGGGAGCACCCTCGACAGACTCCATACTAACGAGCTCATGCTGCTCGGCGAGGGCCGCTGGGAGGCACGGACCCTGGTTGTTTAGCAAGATCACAGTGTCAGCGTGCCAGCCAATCTTCTCGAGTGATCATATAGACCGGCCAGCCCGCAGCGTTGGTTCCGGCCGCTAGCATGCCCAGCTTGGCAAGCAACGCCTGAGCTGGAAGATTCTCCGGTCGGGTTTCGGCACCTATGGCCGGGAGATCCAGCTGCTCGAATCCGACAGCGATGGTCGTGCTGGCTGCTTCGAAGCCGAGCCCTTGACGCCAGAAGTGTTGGTTGCCCCGGCCGCCCAGACCGACCACAGGACCCGAACCGTAATCCTCATGCTGCAGCCCGACATCGCCGACGATCTGCCCAGACTCGGTGTGAATGACAGTCCACAGACTCAATTGGCCGTCGCGATTGAAAAGATCGATCTTGGTCTGCACCCACTCGCGTGCCTCGTCGACGGTGGCCGGCAACTCTGAATTCAAATGCTGCATCGTCTCCACGTCGCCATAGACAGCGAGCAACGCCTCGGCATCGTCAGGTCGCATCGGCCGGATGGTCAGCCGGGCTGTCTTGATCGGAAATCGAATCGGCACGCAGACAGTATGGCGGTCAATGCGTCGTGGCCGTTGCTGCGGTCATCTGCCACAAGTCGCCGCCCCAGTTGTCGTCGAAGCCGGTGTGTTTGCCGCTGTAGATCCAAATCTTGTCTAGGAACACGACAGCGATCGGTGAGCGCGGTACCCACGGGGCATGATCAGTTTGGCGGCTCCAGTTCATCCCGTCGTCTGAGTACCAGACGTCGTTGAGGGCATTGGTGGACCGCTCCGTCCAACCGCCGAACACCTACAGTCGGCCGTTGTAGGCGACCCGGGCAAAGTCATGACGCGGAGTCCAGTCGGCCTCGGCCACCAGTTGGGTCCAGTCGCGGCCGTTTGAACTGCGCCAGACGTCAGCGGTTCCCTGGCCGCCGAGGACGTACAGCTCATCGTTGAAGACCACAACACCGGCCTTACCGCGCGGCGACCAAGAGGCGGCGGGCGTCACCAGAGTCCAGGAAACGCCGTCGTCGGACACCCACACGTCATTCAAGAAGCCGTCAGTGGAACGGTCATCAGAAATGTGGTTGGCACCTCCAAACAGCCATAGCCGATCGCGGTAGACGACGACGGTGTGGCTACCGCGTACGGGCCAGGCGGCGTTGCCGAGATTCGACCAGGTAACGCCGTCCGAAGAGGACCAGATGTCGTTGAGGAAGGTGCGAGCCTGATAGTCCAATCCACCAAACATCCAGAGTCGGCCTTTGAAGTAGACGATCGACTCATAGATTCGCTCGCCCCAATCGGTCTTGGTGTGCTCCGTCCAGGTCAGGCCATCGGGCGATTCGTAGGCATGCGTCTGGGCCGTCATCCACAGTGCGTCGTGGTACGCGGGGTGCGGAGTCAACGTGAGAGGAAAACGCCCCGGTTCCCACAGTGGGCTGTTCTGAGCGCCCGGAGCGGCCGGAAAGCCTCCGCTTCCCAACGGCAGGACGGCTTGCCAACAGCCATCCGGCGGGGAAGTGCCGAATGACGGACAGCTGTGGTCCGGCGAAGCCTGCGGCGAGGACTCCCTTACCTGCGCACCGCAGCCGACAGCCAGGACCGCGACCAGCGCGACAGTGACGGCCAGCGGTAAACGCACCCGCATGCAGCCATTGTCTTCTCAGGGGGCGATGGGGCGGAAAGAGCGCATCTCATCCGTGCCGGGACGGATCACGCCAGCTGCGGACTCCGGTACTTCATTCCACGCTCCGGGGAGGTCACCGAGCGGCTCAGAAACCACCAGCCGAGTCTCCTCACCCAGGCCGTGGAGGATCTCCACCTCAGGGTGCAGTTGACGCAGTGTCGCAACGTTGGTGGAGAAGTACAGCGACCGGCTCTTGCCTTCGCTGGAATAGCGGAAGGCCCAGATGGACTCACCGTTGGTAGTGGCCACCGTCCCCTGGAACGGGTATTCGACACCGTGATCATGGCCAACCTTCTCCACGAGACCGATCGCGCGCGCGACTGCGTCGAACGGATCGTCGGTCAGGCCGAACGTGAGTGCCAAGAAGAACAGGGTTTCGGAGTCTGTTGACCCATCAATGTCTGGATACAGCGTCGGGTCCACCGCCATCACCAGGTCTCGCTTGGTGTTGTGGAAGTCGCGGAGTGCGCCGTTGTGCATCCACAGCCAGCGCCCATGGCGAAACGGGTGGCAGTTGGAGCGCTGCACCGGGGTACCAGTGGACGCTCGGATGTGGGCGAAGAACACCGGGGTTTCTATTTGACCTGCGAGCTCGCGCAGGTTCCGGTCGTTCCACGCCGGCTCGATGCTCTTGAATACCGCCGGCTCGGCCCCGTCGCCGTACCAGCCGATTCCGAAGCCGTCGCCGTTGGTTGTGGTGGCGCCGAGGCGCGAGTGGAGACTCTGGTCGATGATCGAATGGGCCGGGCGGAACAGCAGCTCCTCGGCGAGGATCGGGTCTCCTGAGTAGGCCATCCATCTGCACATGAGCTGAGTGAAACAGCTTCCGGCGATCTGGGCATCACCCTTGATGGGGGATATCAGGGTGAGTCAGAAGCGAAAGGAGGCTGCGATGACAACGACCAGTCCTTCGGCGCCGGCACCGTTCACCAGGGATGACTTCGCAGAGCGGATGAGTCGCGTGGCGAACTCCGCTGTAGAGGAGGGGCTTGCCGGAGTCATTGTGACGCCCAGCCCGGACTTGATCTGGCTGCTCGGATATTGTCCGACATCTCCGACTCTGCCTGGGCCATGCATCTGCTTGGGATGCGACTGGCAGCCGCAGGGGCGGCGGCAGACGCCGCCTATGGCGAGATCGTGCAGCGGCGTTTTGCTGGTCGGCGAGAGGCCGACGTTGCTGCCGATCTTGCCGATCTGTTGCGAGAGTTCGGACATGAACAGGTCGACTTCACCATCGTCGGATCCGGTCCCAATGGAGCCAACCCGCACCATGAGGCGGGGCAGCGGGTGATCAAGCCGGGCGATGCCGTTGTGCTGGACTTCGGCGGCCGTCACGGTTACCGCGGACGGAGGTCAGCGTCTGAACAACACTGAGCATGGACTGCGGGTGGTCGAATAGAATCGCGGCCCTTCTGTTTAGGTGTGATCAGTCCCGGGCGTTGCGTCCGGTCAGCTACGGCGGAAGCAGGTGCTCGGCCCGGGCAGGTGGATCCGAAAGAGCCAGCGCGGCCTCCTCGACCTCCCTGTCTGCCGCAGTGAGGCGTCCCTCGTGCTGGCGCATGTGTTCCTCCCAAGAAGGGACGCTGAAAAGCTCGATGAAGCGGTCCGGTCGGTCGCCGTCTCGATACAGCTCCCAGCGGGTCGCCCCGGTGCGGCGTCGAGACTGACGAAGGTGGTCCATCGCCTCCAGAAAGGCCGCCTCACGTTCCGGTGCAATGGTGTAGTCGACCGTCACCAAGACAGGTCCGGAGTCCAGCTCTGGGTCGAAGGCCATCCGCGGCTCGGGCCAGTAGATGGCAGGCTCGCGGTCGAGGTGCCCGGTCTCCGGCACCTTCCAGACCACGCCCGCGACGACGCCGGCCAGCATCACGATGGCCGCGAGCAGGAATGTCACCAGTAGACCGAGGCCCTCGGCGACCAGTCCCCAGACCAGCGCTCCAACCGTCATCGAACCGGTGAAGTTGACCATGTAGACGGCGAGGCCTCGTGCCCGGACCCAGACCGGCAGGAAAAGCTGCAGTTCGGCGTTCAGCGTCGAGATGACTGTTGTCCAGGCCAATCCAGCGAAAACCAATGTTGCTAGGGCTGCCGGGAAATTGGGTACCAGGATGATCACGGCCAGCGCTGCCGCGTAGAGGGCGCCGGCTGCGCTGAGCATTCCGTTGGTGGACAGGCGGTCTCTCACCCGCCCCAATACCAGGGCGGCGACAATGGCGCCGAGTCCCAACGCACCGAACAGAGCGCCGTAGCCGGCGGCTCCGAGGCCCAAACGCTGACTGGCGATCAGGGGGAGCAACGCCCAGAGGGCCATCCCGGGTGTGATGAACAGCGCCGCCCGCAGCAGAATGCGTCGCACCACCGGCTCGTGCCAGACGTACCGGCCGCCGGCGCGGAGCGCTGGCACGAAGCGCTCCCGAGTGGCTTGCGATCCGGCTGACGGCCGGCGCCAGAAGAGAAGCGCGATCGCGAGGAAGATCACGGATAGCGCGTTTAGGGCGAAGACCCACGGGACGCCGAAGCGTGCGATGACCAGCCCAGCCAGCGCCGGCCCGCCCGCCCGGGCCACGTTCACGCCGACCATTTCCAATCGCGTCGCCGCTCGCAGCTGCGTCCTGGGGACGATCTCGGGGATCGTGGCCTGCCAGGCGGGGAGCTGCACCGCTGCGCCGATGGCGATGGCGAAGGTGAAAGCGAGCAGCAGGGGCGCCGGCATCTGCCCGGCAAATGTGAACACGGCGAGCAGGATGCCGACGACAAAGAAATAGACCTGGACCGTAAACAGCAGCCAGCGCCGATCGAAGGAGTCGGCCAGGACTCCGCCCGGCAACGCCAGCAACATGACCGGCAGCGTGTTCGCCACCTGCACCAAGGAAACCAGCGCGGCCGCGTTGGGAGAATCCACGAGCAGCCACTGGGCGCCGACGGTCTGCATCCAGGTGCCGATGTAGCTGATGAACACACCGAGCCAGAGCCAGCGGAACGCGCGCTGGCCAAGCGGCGCCCAGGGCGAAGAGTCAGCATCCGACACCGGAGCGGCTGTCCCGGAAGCGGCCGGCTCTCCCACGCCCTCGTCCCCGCGCTGCGTCATTTCACCTCCGGCGACTGCACCTCAGCATGGGCAATATCGCACAACAGCAAACGGCGGATGGCGCGGGTACGCC
>DATLPF010000181.1:0-2774 GCA_035535875.1 Propionibacteriaceae bacterium | reverse complement strand
CTTCATGATCACAAGCCGAGCGGGTTGCGATCTTCATCCGGTGGACGCAACCACCGCCGACGGCAGGCTGCTGCTGACCTCGTTTGTCTGGCCGTTCGACTTGGATCGCCACCAGCGCTTGAGCTTGGCACTCGCGATCGCGGCGGTGCATCCGGTGCGCATCGACAGGGCGCCGGCAAGCCGTTGGTTGCGTTACGCGCTGACAGACGAGCCGGATGGACTGCCGGTTGTCTGGCACTCAATCACCCAGATGTATTGGCCGAGCGATGAAGTCACCGCCGTTGAGGGCATCCTGTCGTGCTACGGCGCACAGCACAGACTCGGCGAGGTCAGCCTTGAGTTCAACCCACACAGTCCGCGAGGCGCGAAGCCCGAACTGCGTACTCGGCTATGGGACGCGGGTTCCGACCGTCCGATTCGTGAACACAGGCTTGGCACCGCACACGACCACGGCATCCCCGTCACACTCACAGCCAGTTGATGAGCGGTTCTCCTGAATGGCTGGGTCTGTCTGAGACATCGCGCTCGAGGAGCACACGCGGAGAGACTGCTGCGTGCCGATCTCGGTAGGTTTCCGAGGTCAAGCCCTGGCCGACAAGCAGGTCGTATACCGGCGTAACCGGCTACCAGCCAAGTCGTATCCGGGCTGCCTCCACCAGCGACAGCACCGAGGCGTCCACCTCCGGAAGTTGATCATGGGCAAACCAACGCACGTCCAGCGACTCCGCGCCGATATCGGGGCTGACCAACTGATCTGCGAGCACGAGATACTGCACATCGAGGTGGTGTGTGGGGCGTACCGGACCGCACGGTACCTCGTGCAGGGAGAGCAGCAGCGGACTGTGATCCAACACGAGATCGATGAGTCCGCTTTCTTCATGTGCCTCCCGTTGGGCCGCGGCCTCCAAGCTCGGATCGGCTGGCTCGATGTGACCGCCGGTTTGCAGCCACCGGCCGATGCGCGCGTGCAGCGTCAGCAGCACCCTGCCTTCCGGCGCCGCACAGATCAGCGAGCTCGCAGTCAGGTGAGCCCCAAGGCAGGCCCGCGACCAGCCGTCGGATCGCTTCGCAAGATGATCAAGAAAATACTGTCGTAATTGATCTTGCTGATGGTCAGGTGCGGCCCACGTCTGCAAGGTCCTGCGACAACTCAGCTCCAGCCCTTCGGTCGGCGACTGAGCTACTCGGATTTTTCCTCGCCTTCGGTGCCCTCAGCCTTGAGCAACTCCTCGAGGGCGGCGTCGAAGTCCGCGCCGTCTCCGCCCTCCGTGCGCGCCTCACCGGCGACGAACCCCAGCGGATCATCAAGATCAGCCGAGGTCGGTACGAGGTCTGGGTGCGACCAGACGGCATCCCGACCGTCCACCCCTCGAGCGTCGCGCAACGCGGCCCAGAGATTGGCGGCATCGCGCATCCGACGCGGCCGCAACTCAAGCCCGACCAGCGTGGCAAAGGTTTCCTCAGCCGGACCTCCGGCGGCGCGGGACCGGCGTACCGCTTCGGCCAGCGCAGTTGCCGAAGGCATCAACTGCGCCGTCGCTTGGGTAACGACCTCATCCACCCAGCCTTCGACCAAGGCCAACATGGTCTCCAGCCGCTGCAGCGTCGCCAGCTGTTGCGGCGTCTTCTGCGGCTCGAACAGGCCACCCTCCAGCGACGAGCTCAGCTCCTCCAGATTGCTGGGGTCGAGCTGGCTGACGGCCTGCTCCAAGGCGGAGGTATCGATCGTGATGCCGCTGGCATACTGCTCAACCAAGGTGAGCATCTGGGCCCGCAGCCAACCAGCCGAGGCAAAAAGCCGCTGCCGGGCGCATTCGCGCAACGCGAGATAGAGGGTGACGTCGGAGCTCGACTGCTCCAGACCCTCGCCGAAGGCCTTGACGTTGGTCGGCAACAACGCGACGCGTCCAGGCTCACTCAACGGCAGGCCGATATCGGTGGCGCCGACCACCTCGGTCGCGAGCTGGCCGAGTCCCTGGCCGAGCTGCAGGCCGAACATGCTTGCTCCGGATGTCCGCAGCATCGGGCGCAGCATCTGTTCCATGCCGGCCATTCCCGGCAGGGCGCCAGCTTCCTCAGTGCCACCGAAGCTCAGGGCGCTTTCCATCGCGTCCGCGATGTGCACGGCCACCGGCTCCACGAGTCGCCTCCACACCGGCATCGTCTGCTCGATCCACTCCGCCCGGCTCCAGGCAGCCACCGTCGCACTCACCCGTGGAAACGTGGTGGCCTGGTCAAGCCACACCTCGGCGAGTTCGACTGCTTCGGTGATGGCACGCAGCTGGCCGGCGTCGGGGGTCGGGTCAGGACCCAGCGAGGCAACGGCCTTACGGGCAGTGTCCTTGGTCACCTCCCAATTCACACCCGACCCGGCCTCGGTGGGGCCGCTGGTGAACATCGAGCCGCCGCCGCCGAGCATTGCGAACGCATTCTGTAACTGGGCTGCGAGCGCGTTCATGTCCCCACCGGCCAACGATGAAAGAAATGCTTCGAACGGGTTGCCCGGTTCACCGCCACTCTTTCCCGACGAGCTCTCGGGGCCCTTGCCGGACCGGCTGGAGCCGCCTAGACGGTAGGGCTCGGATGGATCGTCTCGAGGCGGCGTCGTGTCATCCTCGGGTTGATCGGCCGGATCTGGCGTTAGATCCTCGGCCATGCTGACTCCTGACAGATGGGTGATTCATTCGGGAGCTGCTCGGCGCAAGCTGGCGCTCGCAGCTCGGGAGGTGCGATTCATTCAACCGTACGCGGCTGGCTGTGTCTTGACCTGAAAG
>DATLPF010000180.1:0-6250 GCA_035535875.1 Propionibacteriaceae bacterium | reverse complement strand
GAGGCGTCGCAGGCCAGAGCCGAAGCAGCCACCCTGTTCACGCTGGCAGGCAGCGTGCTACGCGGCTCGCGCCCGCTGCCGGCGTTGCTCGAGCAGATCCGTGAGACGTTCGCCTTCGACGCCGTAACTCTTCTCGAGCGGCGACCGGAGGCCCTCGGTGGACCTGATCTGGAGCATGCGAACGAGGCGTGGACTGTGGTCGCGTGCGTCGGCAGCCCAATCTGTCTGGCACCAGGCGATGGTGATGCCGAAGTGCACGTCGATGACTCCTACACCTTGGTCATGTCGGGGCATGCGCTCGCAGCCCAGGATCGGCGGGTCTTGGAGGCTTTTGCCGCCCAGGCGACGATCGCCCTTCGGCAAGAGCGTCTCGAGGAGGCGGCGGCCACGGCCGGCTCGCTGGCCGAGGTCGACCGGGTACGGACCGCGCTGCTCAATGCGGTGAGCCACGACCTGCGCACTCCACTGGCCTCTGCCAAGGCGGCGGTAGGAACCCTTCGAATGTCAGACCTCCGTCTCACGGAGGACGATCGCGCCGAGCTGCTCGCCACCATTGAAGAGTCGTTGGACCGGATGATCGGTCTGGTCGAGAACCTGCTGGATATGAGCCGGCTGCAGGCTGGTGCTCTCGCCCTCGCGATTCAGCCGATTGACGTCGCGGACGTCATCTCTGCCGCCGTCAGCAGCTTGGGGCCCGCCGCGTACGAGGTGATCATTCGGGTCCCTGAAGACACCCCTGAGGTTTCGGCCGACCCCGCTCTACTGGAACGAGCAATCGCCAATCTTGTGCAAAATGCCATCCGCCACAGTCCAGCCAACGCCTCGCCGCAGATCACGGCCAGCGCCCTCGGCAAGGCCGTTGAGATCCGCGTCATCGACTGCGGCCCGGGGATACCCGAGGCTGACTGGGACCAGATCTTCCAGCCGTTCCAACGGCTTGGCGATCGGGACAACACCAGCGGCGTTGGCCTCGGTCTCGCATTGTCTCGCGGGCTGATCGAGGCGATGTCGGGACTGCTGAGCCCGGAAGGGACACCCGGAGGCGGCCTGACCATGACGATCTCACTGCCCGCTGTAACTCGGCCGATTTCAGAGGTGGACTCTGGCGACACCCGATCGTCCGACGCCGAACCGCGCAGTGAACCGGTGGAAAGTGCGAGCGAGCGACCGTGACGCGCGTACTCGTAGTGGACGACGAGCCGCAGATCCTGAGGGCTTTGCGGATCAACCTTCACGCCCGGCAGTACGACGTTGTCACTGCTGGCAGCGGCCGCGGTGCCCTCGAGGCGGCGACCGATGCTCACCCGGACCTGGTCATCCTCGATCTCGGCCTGCCTGACATGGATGGTGTGGACGTCATTCGCTCGCTACGAAGATGGACGCAGGTGCCCATCGTGATTCTCTCCGGACGCATGAACAGCGCGGCCAAAGTGGATGCACTTGATGCCGGGGCCGATGACTACGTCACCAAGCCGTTCAGCGTGGAGGAGCTGCTGGCACGGATTCGAGCGGTGACGCGACGTACCACAGAGCCGGAGCTGGTCCAACCAGTGCAGCTCGGACGGTGGACCGTCAATCTCAACGATCATCTGATCTACCAAGCGCTTCCAGCCAGTGTCGGCACCGGCACTGCCCAGCTCGAAGCGCGTACGCCCCTCGAGAGACCGGCGCTGCAAGTGCATCTGACACCGACTGAGTGGCAGCTGCTCCAGGCACTGGTCCGACATCCCGGGCGGCTGGTGAGTCAACGGCAACTACTGCAGGAAGTCTGGGGACCGACCTACGTGGAGCAGGCCCACTATCTACGCCAGTACGTCAAGGCCCTCCGACACAAGCTCGAGGATGATCCGACTCGACCACGCCACCTCATCACCGAGCCCGGCATGGGCTACCGCTTCCAGCCCTAGACGATCTGCGGAGTCACGGACAAAGTGGCGCACCCAGGCAGAAGTGGATCCCATGCCCGAAGGTGAGGTGCAGGTTCAGCTGGCGGTGGATGTCGAAGCAGTTCGGATCGGGGAATGGCCGAGCATCTGGTGGCCCAGGCGCGGGAAAAAGGGCATCGAGCTGGTTGGCCCGAACGGGTTGTTGAGTCAGCTGACCAAGCGGGGGGCTGGAGACCGCTCTGGAGGCGGAGATGACTGATCATCTCGGTTACGACAAGCATGATCCGGTCGGCCGCAACCGCGGCAACTCCCGCAACGGGGGTGCGGTCCAAGACGGTGCTGACCGAGGAGATCGGCCCGGTCGAGATCGAGGTGCCCGGTGATGTCGAGGCCACGTTCACACCGCAGATTGTGCAGAAGCGGGTGCTTCTGCCGTGATGGGGCCGTCGTCGAGCGACTTCAGGGTTCGGGTTGGGCCGGGTTTAAACCGGCGAGCACGAGTTCAGGGTGTTGGTGTACTCGGCGGTATTGGCCGGGGGTGATGCCGTATTCCCGGCGGAACTGGCGGTTGAAGTTGGAGAGGTTCTGATAGCCGGTTCGGTGGCAGATTGTGGAGATGGGTTCGTCGGTGTTCTCCAGGAGCTGGCAGGCGTGGGCGAGTCGCAGTTTGCGGACGGTGTCGCTGAAGCTTTGGCCGGCTGATCGGCGGAAGTAGCGGGAGAAGCTGGATTCGGACATGGCGGCTCGGGCGGCGACGTCGGCGAGCTTGATCTCGCGTGCGCTGTTGGTGAAGAGGTAGTTGAGCGCGTCGTCGATGAGGTCGTCGGTGCCGCCATTGTCATGAGGTGGTGTCCAGGGGCTGGCCAGGAGTTGGGCTTCCGCGGGTGGGGCGGCACCGAGGATGTCGAGCAGCGCCAGAATGTGGTGGAGGCGGTCGATGCCGGCGCTGTCGCCGATCGCGAGCAGCTGCGGGGCGGCGGCTGCGGCTGTCTGTCCGGTGAACTCGATGCCGCGGGCGGCGCGGGCAAGAAGGGGGTCGACGATTCGCAGCTCGGGCAATAGTTGCTGGCAATCGCGGATCCACTGCGGGTGGAACTGGAAGACGACGTCGCGGTTGGTGATGTGTTCGCCGTCGCCGATATCGCTGATCCAGTCGTGCGGCAGGTTCGAACCGACCAGGACGAGGTGTCTGGCGGTAAAGCGGCCGATGTGGTCTCCGACGATGGACCTGCCGGTCCCGTGCTGGATCAGGTGGATCTCGAACTCGGGATGGTAGTGCCAGCGGCACAACGGGCCGGGGTAGTCGTGCATATGCCAGCGGGCCGAGGTGCCGGGCATCGTCGGCACGAGTTCGCGGGCGGCTGCCTTTCCGACCAGTCGACGGGCTTGAACGACTGATTTCCGCATACGCACCATTCTGATCTTCCTACGAGGCTGGGCCGAGCGGGAGTAGCCAGATTAAGCAAGAAAGTATCAGTAGTTGCCTTCCCAGCCGCTAGAGAGAGGTCCGGAACAGCACCTAGAGTTGCGGACCAGCGGCGCCTGGTTGGCTTTGGGTCTTATCCGTGCCGAGGCGCCGTCTTTCTCTACATGTCGAAGGAGACGCAGATGTTAAACCCCAGTGCCGTTCTGTACGGACCGCACGATGTGCGGATCGAGGACCGGCCGGTCCCGAAACCGGCCCCCGGTCAGGTCCTGGTCGAAATTGCTGCTGTCGGGATCTGCGGTTCAGATGTCCACTACTACGAGCACGGTCGTATCGGCGACTATGTGGTGCGCGATCCGATGATCATCGGTCACGAGTCCGCCGGGACGGTAGTCGACGTCGGCGACGACGTCGACCGAGACAGGGTCGGCGAGCTGGTTGCGCTTGAGCCGGGCGTCCCGTGCCGAACCTGCGCGCAATGCCTGCGGGGCCGCTACAACCTATGCCCGCGGGTCGTATTCTTCGCCACGCCGCCTGTGGACGGCTCGATCAGCCATTACGTGGCCATTGACGGCGCATTCGCCCATTCTGCCCCATCGGGGCTGACAGCTGAGCAGGCGGCGATGGCCGAACCGGTGTCGGTTGGGATCTGGGCTGCTCACAAGAGCGCCGTAACCGGAGGTGACCGGATTCTGATCACCGGCGCCGGCCCGATCGGCCTCCTCGCAGGCCAGGTTGCGCGGGCGCTGGGCGCCGACACCCCGGTGATCACCGACGTCAGCGACTTCCGGCTCGCCCGGGCACGCGACCTTGGCTTGCGGACCGCGCACGCTGGAACTGCGCTCGAGGAGGAGTTTGACGTGCTCTTGGAATGCTCCGGCGCGCCCGCCGCTCTCACCAGCGGGATGCGAGCGCTCGCCCCGGCTGGCCGGGTCGCCTTGGTGGGGATGGGCGCCGACACCGTGACGTTGGATGTCGCCCTCGTGCAGGGACGGGAGCTCTCCGTGACCGGTGTGTTCCGCTACGCCAACACCTATCCGCTGGCCCTTCAATTGATCGGCAGCGGCGCGGTCAACGTCACCGACGTCATCACCCACCGCTTCCCTCTCGAAGACACCGAACGTGCTCTGACAATCAGCCGAACAGAGCGCAGCTCTCTGAAAGCCATGGTTCACACCGCCGCACCCAGGCGGGCGTGACCGCATGAGACACACGGGATCCGGAAAAAATCGGCGATGACCGCATCGGACGACCCCCACCCGATGAGCCCAGGCATGCCGCCCGCGTGTAGATATGAGGTGCGGGCCGAGTTCGACCACCTTGTAATTCGCGACGACTTCATCGCCGACCTGGCCGGAAACATAAGTCACCGCCTCCTCGAGTTCCAGCCCCAGATGACCATCAATACCAAGGGCCAGATCGAGCTGCATCTCACCGTCCCCGGACCTGACGTGTGGACCTCACTCCTGACCGCCATGACCGTGATTCGGCAGTCCGGCTACGCACCCATCGCCGTCCACGTCCGCGACAATCCAGAGCCGACAACCACCCACGTCCAGGCACGAGCCAACGACTCAAACTAGGTGAAGTTCCGCAAGCCGACCCGCTTGCGGGCGGTCGCATGGGAAAATTTGATGGGGTGTCGCCGGTAAGCGTCATCCCAGGTCACCCCAGCTTGCGCCCCGGAATCGGACCGGGAACCTGATGTGGCCAGCTCGGCTTGCTGGGGCGAGGCGAAGCCGGCGCCACCGCTGCCAGGTGCAGCCCGGTCTATTTGACGTCCGGCGGCGGCTAGGCCTCGGCCGCAGGCGATGGCCGTGATGTCGTCACGGCTCTCCCGGACCCGAGCCGGATGCGAGGCGGCGGTGTGCCAGCTGGATGCAACGGTGGCAATCGGGTCGGAATTTCGGCGTTACCTTGCCGGGTTCACCGGCGTTGCTCTGCGCGAGCCTGACGCGCGGCGCGTCTCTCCTCGAACCGGCCCGCTTGCCGATCCAGCTCCTCGAAGTAGCTGCCGAGCTGCTCGCGCGCCTGCTCCCCCTCCCCGGACAGCCCGACCCGATCCCAGACGTCCCAGGAGCGCAGGATCGGAGCGAGCACCTCGTCTCGGTGGATCCGCAGGTCGTAGATGCCGGCCATGGCGATCTGTACCGAGCGGCGAGTGAAGCCCTCAATGGTGTTACCGGGCATCTGGAATGTGCTGACGACGTCACAGATCGCCCGCATCGTCTCATTAGGAGCGAGCTCGAGCGCCGCCTGGAGCACGTTCCGATAGAAGACCATGTGCAAGTTCTCGTCCTGCGCGATTCGCGCGAGCAGCTGCTCGCACAGCGGATCCTCGGTGTAGCGGCCGGTGTTGCGATGGGAGATACGGGTCGCCAGCTCCTGGAAGGACACATACGCAACGGTGTGCAGCATGTCCAGGTCGTACGAGCTGGCAAAGCCTTGCGTCATGTGCACCATGCGTTCGCGTTCAAGGTTCACCGGGTCGACGGCGCGGGTGGTCAGCAGGTAGTCGCGGATCGCGATTCCGTGCCGGCCCTCCTCGGCGGTCCAGCGACCGATCCACGTGCCCCAGGCGCCGTCGGTGCCGAACGACTCGTAGATGTCGCGGTGATAGCTCGGCAGGTTGTCCTCGGTGAGGAGGTTGACGACGAGCGCGGTGCGGGCGACCTCACTCACTCGAGATTGCGATGGATCCCACGCATCGCCGTCCAGCACACCGTCGAAATTGCGGCCATCGCTCCACGGCACGTACTGGTGGGGAAACCACTCGCGGGCGGCCCTGAGGTGGCGATCCAATTCGCGCCCAACGACCGGCTCCAGCTCGGTCAGCAACTCGATCTGCGTCCACGGTGGCATCGATCGCTCCTTGCGCCTGCGTAGCTCATGTCATCGTAGCTTCGCGAGATCGACAACGATGGGCGCTTCATCGGCT
>DATLPF010000179.1:0-5529 GCA_035535875.1 Propionibacteriaceae bacterium | reverse complement strand
CGTCATCGGCACGAGCGCTCGATCAGCGGCAGAACGGACCCGTTGTGTTCCTGATACGAGAGCACCATGCCGCACGCGGTCCCGGAGGCACGGCCGGGTTCAGGTTCGATCCAGGTTCCGCATCTGACCTAGCCAAGTGTCCGCAAACGGTTCCTCACTGACACAGCCGCCCGCAACGACCGCCAGACTCGGTTCAGCCTCCGCGCCTCTTGCGGTGTCCGCAGGCGGGTCGTTCAGCGGTCGTCGACGATTCCGAGATGCTCTTCGATCCGCCTCACCCCGATCGATCAGATCCTCGAGGATTCCCTTTCCAGTCGAACCGGCCTCGTCATCGGCGTACTCATCTCCGAGTGTGCGGCCTTCCGGATCGCCGGCGATGAACACCGCGCGAGGAGGCTCGGTCTTGACTTCATCTGCTGATTCGTCTTCCGTTTCTGGTTCGTCTGACGGGTCCGGGGGCCGGCTCGGTATTGAGAAGTTCTCCTCGTCCGATGACATCGGGGTCGTCACACTCGTCGTGGGGTTCAACTCAGGGGTCGTGCTTATCCAACCGCACCGTGCGCGGGACGAGGAGTTGGTGCGCAGGAGTGCTGCTGGGTGCGCGTCCTCGGCGTCGCTCGCGGGCCCCACCGACACGTACCGTCCGGCTGTGTCTTCCTTCAAGAGGCCGAGGCCGTGTCAGCTGATGCCGAGTTGGCTGGCTCGCACATTGACGAGCACAGCGCGGAACTTCTCGGGTTCCTCGAGGTGGGGTGCGTGCGCCGACTTCTCGAACCACACCAGCTCTTTGCTCGGTGCCGTCAGCGCGTCGTAGAACCGCTGTGTCGCTTCGCCGGGAGCGACCTGGTCGAGGCGACCCTGGACGAGGACGATGGGCACATCGATGCGGGGCAGGGTGTGAACCAGGTCGGTGGTGGCGAGTTGGGGCAGGAGCGCGGCCTGTGTCGTGGTGATCCCACGAACGGTGCGGATGACGTCTGCGACCGAGTAGTCGGGCGAGCGGAGCAGGCTGCCCAGCAGCGTGCGGAACTCACTGTTGTAGCTCGCGTTGGTCCTGACACCTCCGAAGTTGAACGCCCAGCGGGCCCGGGTGGAGAACTGTTTCACGCCCAGGTGCGGGGGAGGGCCAGTCTTTTCCAGCTGCCGGATCGCGCGCCGGTTGCCGCGCTTGCGGGCAGTGTTGAGCACGAAGTCGTAGGTCCTGTCTTCGGACAGCGGAATGTCGATGTCCATGCCGGTCGCGATTAGTGCCGCGACAAGGTCCGGGCGCTGCACAGCGGCTTGCGCGGCGAACGTGGCACCGAAGGAAAACCCGGCGACGAATGTTTTGCCGTCGAATCGGCCCCGGAGCAACTCCAGCAGCGACACCGTGTCGCTGATCATGCGCGCCGTGCTGATCTCGGCGTTTGACTCGCGTAGTGACAGGCCGGTGCCGCGCTGGTCCCAGTAGACAACGGTGAAGGCGTGTTCCAGCCCGAGAAGGCGCTCGAAGCGGCGTGTCTCATTGATGATCGGCAGCCCGGGACCCAGTTGCATCAGCAGGAGCACCGGATTGGTTTCGGTCCCGCGAATACGGATCCACTGTGTGATGCCGCCGAGCTGGACTGCCTCGAGCGCATCGATCATCATCTGCTCTCATCCTTTCGTTGATATTTCGAGTCCGATCTGAGCCGCCCCGGCTATCATGCAGGGCTGGTCACCTGGCGCGGTCGGCGCGAGGGTAGTGCTGGTCGGATCTGAGGTTGGTGGCGCCGGTCATGATCGATCCCGCCATAGCGCTGCTAGCGCAGCCTCCTCGATGACCTGGTCGTGCCAGGTATCAGTGATGAGGTCCAGCGCGCCTGGAGCGGCGAGGCTGTCAAGCTGGATCGGACGCAGCACGCAGCCGAGAAAGATGGCGGCGAGCAGGTTTGGCTGGCCGGGCCGCAACTCGAGTTTCTGCTGGCCGACCGCGATGATCCGTTCGACGATCTCCAGCGGGTACACCGTGCCTGCGGGAAGCCTCGGCATGAACCTGTCCTGGCGTACCAGGATAAAGATCGCCGCCGCCGGATCCGCCCGGTAGAACGCGAGCGTAGTCCGAATTACGGCGCGCAACCTGTGCTTGGTCGTGCCGTTCGACGTAGCGTCGGCGATCTGGCGGGCGTATTCGCCGAAGTAATGAGCGAACAACTCCTGGGCCAGTGCCTCTGCCGAGGCGTAGTGGCGGTAGATGGCGGCTTCGGATACGCCGGCCCGCTCGGCGATATGCCGCACCCGGGTTCCGTCGTAGCCCTGCCCGGCGAAGCAGTCCACCGCCGCCCGCCCGATGTTTTCTTTCTGGCTAGGCCGTGGCAAGCAACTCGCCCCCAGCCGAAAGCGCGATCTCCAGTCCGAACGCTGCCGCGACGGTGGTCGCGCCGAGCGGCTCGCTCGCCAGCACAGCCTCCACGGTGGACACGGCAGAAGCGGCGGTGAAGGCGTATCCCTCGCCGGTTCGCAGCCAGCCCTCGGCGGCCCGGCCGTCCACGGCGATGGCTCGCGCCCAGACGTAGCTCTCCAAGATCTGGTCAGGCGTGGCCGGCGCGGAGACTGCAGACTGCGCAGCCGGCGCTGGCGCGTCCAATGCCACCGCGTTCCGGCGGCGGGGAAGGTGGCGGCTAGCCCGGACAAGAGCCGGCAACGCGGGCAGCAACACCCGCGCCGCCGTTACCGGTATCGGCATCATCATGGCCACGGTGATGTTCGAGATTCCGGTCGTGTGGTAGGAGGTGATGAGGTCGCCGGTCGGTACCGGCACGGCGGTGCGCACACCCACTGGAGTCGCCAGGCGGCGCGCGCCATTTCCCAGCCGCGTCTGCACCAGCCGGCCATCACGACGCACTCGGCCACCGTCGGCCAGCGCGGCCATCCTGCTGGCCCGCGCGCCGACACTGCTGCCCGCGGTGCCGAGGAGGATGGCGAGATCGAGCCGGTCCGCCCCCGGAACCTGATCGGCGACATGACGGGCCAAACCGTCGCTAGCGACGGTGCCGAAGCCGACGGCGGGAATGGCGGTGATGCGCTCGGTGCGGGTACCCAGCACTCGCTCGATCACGCCGATCTCGTTGGCGATATCGAGGTAGTGCACCCCGGCCCGCAGGCTGGCGTCGAGGACTGGGCCGGAGGTTGACGCAAAAGGTCCCGCGGCGAGCAGCACGAGCCGCGAATCGCCGAGAACACGGTGTAGGTCATCCGGCGTCACGGCGACCCAGGGCAGGCCGAGCCGTTGGGCGAGCGGCACCAGACGCCCGGCATTCCGCCCGGCGAGGAGTGGCCGGTGTCCCCGGGCCACGGCCTGTTCAGCTATCAAAGTCCCGGTACGGCCGGTAGCTCCGTACAGCATCCAAGGGCTATTAGTGAATATTCACTTACAATAGCTCAGGTCGACCGACCTTGTCCACCCCGGTAGCCGCTGGCTCAGTGAACTTGATTTGTGGCGAACGGCAACGATGGCGGGTAGCCGCTGTCTTCTCGATCTTGCGCTCGGTTACGCTTATCGATGTTCTGGAGCGAACAGTGGAGTGAGCGAAAAATGGCTGATGAGCAGAGCAGAGGCACCGGTGCACTGAACTTTGAGCGGATCTATAGCACCACCGTCCCGGCGGAGGAAGTCGCCCGGGCATTGGCAGACCACTTCCGTATGCAGGACTTCGAGGCGCAGGTCTACCGCAGCAACGAGAACCGCACGGTGATGCAGGCTCGGAAGGAGAGTCTGTGGCGCCAGCTGCTGGGGGTCGCCTATGCGCTGACCGTGGTCATCACGCCCGGAGATGGCCAGCTGAGCATCAGCCTGGGGGGTCATGAGTGGGTCGATGCCGCGGTGAGCGGGGCGATCGGGCTGGTGGCGGTGCCGCCGGTGCTGCTAGGGACTGCGTACGGCATCTGGAAGGAGAACCGGCTGGATCAGGAGGTCTGGCAGGTGATCGACAAGGCGGTCAGCGCCAGCGAGCCTGAGAGGATGCCGGCGTCGGAGTCTCAGTAAGGACGCCGTTCCGTCGCGACGTAAACCTCCCTGCCATGCCCACAGCAGACGTTGATCCGCGAGCCTTGATCGGGTTTGAGGTTCCGCCTCCTTGATGTTTGTGCCGGGACCACCAGAGCCCACAGTGGGCTGCGGGCGAGGTATGAGGGCGGACCAAGCGCGGATGTCACGGCGCCCCAACGACGACCTTCCCTCTGGCGTGGCCTTGTTCGAGGTAGCTGATTGCTGCGGGGATTTCTGCGAACGGATAGCGCCGGTCGATGTGGGGGTGCACTTTGCCGGCCTCAATCAGGTTCGAAAGGAATTCCAGATCGGTGGTGGCTACGTGCGCCGACACTTGGGCGATGTCCTTGCCGCCGCGCAGCGAAACGCTGATCAGCTTCGCCACACTGGTGAACCCGACGACGGCGGCCTTGCCGCCCTCGATAAGAGCACCTCTGAGATCGCGTACCGATAGGTTCCCGATGGTGTCGAGGATGAGGTCGTAGCGCTGCCCGCTAGCGAAGAAGTCTGTCGTGGTGTAGTCGATGACGTGATCAGCGCCGAGCGAATCGACCAGGTCGATGTTCCGGGTGCTGGTCACCCCGGTCACCTCGGAACCATAGGATTTGGCGATCTGGACTGCAAAGGTGCCGATGCCGCCGGAAGCACCATTGATAAGCACGCGCTGCCCGGGCCGGATTTCTCCGTGGCGGCGAAGGCCCTGGAGTGCGGTTACCGCTGCCATCGGAACGGCCGCCGCTTCCTCAAACGACAGGTTTGCCGGCTTCAAGGCCATAACCTCGACTGGTACCGAAACGTATTCTGCAAAGCCGCCGGAACCGTGGTCTAACAGATTGGCATAGACCTCATCGCCGGGCTTGAAATCGTGGACGCCGCTGCCTACCGCCTCGACTTGCCCGGCAACGTCGACGCCGGGGATCCGATGTTTTGGCCGCAGCAACCCCAAAGTGGCGCGTGAAAAGAAGGGCTTGGCTCGCATGGAACGCCAGTCCGCTGGATTGACCGATACTGCCAGCACCCTCACCAGCGCTTCATCGCCGGCCGGGGCGGGCTCCTCCACCTCCGCCATCTGAAGCACCTCAGGCGGCCCGTACTTCTCCAATATGAATGCCTTCATCGCTGGCGCTCCCAGTTTCCGTTCGTCTCGTCCACTCTGACACCAACGTCGTGATGGGTGCATGCGAGTTGATCGGGCGCAATGTCGAAGGTGGAGCGGCGTCTCGAACCTATGTGGTAACCATGCCGTCCTCATGCCTGGACTGCTGTCCGGTGGAACGTCATCGCTGCTCCATGGGAGTAGCGATGACGCATTGCACGGACCGCCGACCGATGCGGGCGCCAATGAACACCACTGACGCCGTACCTCTAGCCGGTCGGCGGATTCTGGCGGTCAACGCAACAGCAGGGGTCCGATCTGTTCGATCGGTTTCTTGAACCCTAGGCGTTTGCGTGGTCGGTAGTTGAGTTCGGCGCGACCCAGTTGAGGTCGTCGGCGCTGTGCGCGGAAAGGTCGCTGCTCTTGG
>DATLPF010000178.1:0-6085 GCA_035535875.1 Propionibacteriaceae bacterium | reverse complement strand
CGTCATCCAAGGCCAGGGGCAGCGGGGCATCTGCGAGCTGCGGTTCCCCAACCGGGGACAGTTTATGTTCCACGCCCACAAGACGGAGTTCGCCGATCTCGGATGGATGGGGTTCTTCGATGTCGTCGAGGACGGGATGCTTTGACCGCCGTCGACCGACCATCCATCACCGGCCGCATCCCGGTGTGGTCGCTGGTACTGACCGTGCTCGCTGTCATCGCGGTGGTTTTCGCGGCCTTCGCCGCCTTCGGTGACGCCTTGCTCCCGGATCGCTCTGGACCGCCGATCGAGGAGCTATCGATCGAGCGAACGACACTGGCTCCTGGCTCCATCGAGATCACCGTCCGCAACGCTGGGCCCGACCCCGTACAAATTGCGCAGGTTTTCGTCAACGACACCTACGTCGACTTCACTAGGAGCGCGAAGCCGATCGGCCGACTCGGATCCGATACCCTGCAGCTTCGTTTCCCGTGGATCTCCGGGCAGCCCTACACCGTCTCAATGCTCACCTCGACGGGACTGGTCATCGAACACACGATCCCGGCCGCCGTGGCCACGCCGGAGCCGGGTGCGGGTCTGGTCGGGTTGATGGCCCTACTCGGAACCTACGTCGGCATCATTCCGGTCGCGCTGGGCATGCTCGTCCTGCCTATCCTCCGGCGTGCCAGCCGAGGCGTGGTCAGGATGTTGCTGGCCCTTACGGTCGGCCTGCTCGGGTTCCTCGCCGTCGACGCCGCGTTCGAAGGATTCGCCCTCGCCGAGCGCTCCGGCGTCGCGTTCGGCGGCCCGTTGCTCGTATTGCTCGGAGCCGCTTTTGCGTTCCTAATGCTGACCGCGATCGCTCGCCTGCTCGACCGCCACAAGCGAAGTCAAGAAGCAGCTACCAACGGGCGGCGACTGGCCCTGATGATCGCCATCGGTATCGGGCTGCACAACCTCGGTGAAGGACTGGCCATCGGGTCTGCCTACGCCGTGGGCGCGCTGGCTGTCGGTGCGGCGCTCGTCGTCGGCTTCGCCCTGCACAACACGACGGAGGGGCTGGCCATTGTCGCCCCTCTCACCGACCAACGCCCGCCAATAAGGTCCCTGATCGGCCTCGGCGCCGTCGCCGGAGCGCCCGCGATCCTCGGCGCGGTCATCGGCGCTGCCGTCGACAACGCCGCAGTGTCCGCCGTGCTGCTCGGCGTCGGCGTTGGCGCGATCACCCAGGTCATCACCCAGATCTCGCCGGCGCTTCGCGATCACGCCGGCCGTCTGCTCGACCCCACCGTCATAGGCGGGCTGGCCACCGGCGTGGCCGTCATGTACCTCACCGGCCTGCTCGTCACCGCCTGAGCAAGCGACGTCGTCGCGCCGCGGCACATGGGTGACCAGTCGGGTGGACGTGAGGTCTCCACCATCGCCGTCGATGACGAGCGGCGCCGTACGTCAGGCTTGCATTCGAGCTCTGCGCCACCGGTAAGTACTCGCTGGAGCGGCTGGCCCAAAACGCTGACCGACCGGTTCTACAAACACAAGGCCTCAGACGTTGTCCGGCTGGACCGATCTCGACGGCACAGCTGGCCGCAATACCTCGGGACCGCTACTGCCTCGGCATCGTCACATACAACGACGAGGCAGGGGGAGGGGACTCGAACCCCTAACCCCTTGCTTGCAAACTAATGGCGTGGCCCTCGCTCAGTGCTATTGAGGCGCGCTGAATGCGGGCGAACCCCGCTGGACAGCGCCGAGTAGCGGGGACGCTGCTGTACTAGCTCGTTGTCTGGCTGACCGACCTTGCCTAGATCCAAGCTGTTCGGCGCCCGAGACGGCCAGGCGTTGTGGCTGTGCGCAGCTCGCGGGCTCGCTACGGGTCGCCGACATTATGCACGTTTGGCCAGCGCGGTGTAGGCGTCCACGCGGGCGGGACGGATCTCTTCGGTCAACCCCTAACCTTTGCTTGTAAACTCTGCGCGAACTGCCGTCGCGAACCGCGAACGTGGGAGTCCGTGGAGACGTCGACTAAGACGATCGGGGCCAACGAAGGCGAAGTACTCGGCGTTGGGGAGCTCAGGCTCGACGCAACACAGCAGGACATCATCCCGGCGTACCCTACTGACTCCCATTTAGCGAAAGCGAGCCAGGCATGACCGAGACGGCGGCCCAGAGGTTTAGAACCCCTCGACAGCTCTGGGCGGCTGACCGACGATTACGTCCACCCGTACTATCTGCCCGACTCGAGGCTGCGGGTCGCCGCCGTCCGCGTCCGGGGCCCTGTATGCCTTCGAGGAGCTGTGCACGCACGAAGCGTCCGGCTCTCGGTGGGCCTGCTCAGCGGCACGACGCTGAGGTGTCAGTGCAATGGGTCACGCTTCGACGGCACGAACGGCACCGTCCTCAGGGGACGCCTCCAAACCGCTCGCCCCATACCCGGTTGATGAGCAGGACATGAGATACAGGTCGCTATCTGACCCGGACGAATATCAGCCGGGCAGCAGCCGCACATGGCCAAACTAGACGGAACCGAGCCGATCGATCCAGCCTCCCGAGAGTCGGCGTACGCCGAGTCCCGCTGGCCGATGGCCGCGGCCGTTGTGGCTGCGATGGTGCTGACCCTTCTCCTGCCCGACGACTTTCGCCTGGCGCCCCGCTGGGTGCTCCCGATCATCGAGTGCCTGCTCTTGGTGACGCTGATCACGGCCGACCCAGGCCGGATCACCCGCCGATCAGCCGCGCTGCGCGCTGTTTCGGTCGCGCTCATCAGCGTGCTAGCTCTCAGCGCGATTTGGTCGACGATCCAGCTCATCGACGACCTCATCCACGGCGGGCCAGAGACCAGCTCTGCCTCCGCCCTGCTGCAAGCCGGAGGCAGCGTCTGGGCGTCCACCATCCTCGCGTTCTCGCTGCTGTACTTCGAGCTCGACAGCGGCGGAGCAGCGGCCAGGGCACACCACATGCCCTCCACTCCCGAGCTCGCCTTTCCCCAGCAGCTCAACCCCAATCTGAACGCCCAGCACTGGCGGCCACGATTCATCGACTACCTGTACCTGGGCCTCACCAACTCGCTGGCTTTTAGCCCTACAGATGTCATGCCGCTGGCGCCCTGGGCCAAGATCGTCATGGGAGTACAGTCCCTCGTCTCACTGGGCATCCTCGGGCTCGTCGTTGCCAGAGCCGTCAACGTACTCGCCTAAGGGGAATCGCACGGTCTCGTCGTGGAGGTAGCGACCTCAAGATCGACTGGACCATCACCAACTACCGCGTGACCCGCAACGGTGTGCTCGTCTACGTCCGCAATCCGGCCAACGATGGCGCCGACGCGATGATCAGCATCACCAAACCACGAATGCTCGCTAGTCTCGGCGGCGACGTCCGGTCGCCGGGAATCGAGATCACTGGTGACCCCAGCGTGGCTGCATAGGCTACTGGCGCTCTCGACCAGCCCGACCCTGACTTCGACATCGTGAGATCCAAGGTGACCGCAGTCCACCAACCATGATCGGGCGGGGAGTCAAATGCCGCTTGAGTGAGCCGTCGTGGTCAGAGGATCGCTATCGGGTTGACTGGCGAACCTGTGGCAGCGGGAAGGCGCAGCGGCGCGATGACGCACATGAAGGACCAGCGGTCCTGCTCCTCACAGAGAGCCAGCAGCGCCTCGAGATCGAGGTAGTCGAGGAGCTGCATTCCCATCGCGTGGATCGCGAGCACGTGCACCGGAAACCCCACCCCTGCCACCACACTCGGCGCGGTGTCGTTGTTGCTGTCGCTGCCAAGCAGGGCAACCCGGCGCTCGGCCAGGAACTGCATTGCGACGGGGTGCAGCCCGGCACGAGCCTGCGCCGCGTCCCACGGCCCGTAGTGGTCGCGCCGTGGCCGGTGACCGACCCGGACGAACAGCAGGTCACCCGGCCCGACGGTAACGTGTTGCGCCGTCTCCGCAGCGGCCAGCGCCTCGCCCGTCACAGATTCCCCCGGCTCTAGCCACCGGCGACCCTCGAGGCGTGGGATGTCGAGCAGCACACCTCGCCCGACGATCCCGTCGCGAGCGACGTCAAGGGACAACCCGCTCGCGCCGGACACACCGACCTTGTCCGCCGGCACGCCGTTGTACAAGGTGCCCTGATACAGCACGTGGGACAAGGCGTCGAGGTGACTGTCAGCGTTGCCGTGGATGTTCATGGCCAGCCTGTCGGTAGCGAATTGCAGGCTCGAGCCGACTTCGGGCTCTGATGGCCCGGTCATCTGGTGTTGGCAGGGATCAGGGTTGTCGAGTGACACCTGGTTCTCTACCGCTGCTGCAAGGCTTACGGTCCGACCCGACCGAATCTCCTCCGCTGCCTGCGCCACCCGCGTCGTGGTGAGGTTGTTCAGTGCGCCCCGCCGGTCTTCGCGACCCCAGCTAGCCGAGTCTCGAAGCCGCTCGTAAAGCATCGCGAACGCCGCTTCGTCGAGGACGGGGCTGTGTCTGGAATCGCCCCGAGCCTCTCCCGATGTGCCCACCTTCCGACCCTACTTCGACGGTGCCGTCGGCAGCTGCGACCTGTCCGTTAGGAACTGGTCATCCTGCAAACACTGAAGGTGTCGTTGTGTCACATTGGCTGATTTCCGGTTGCTTACCGGATGCTCGGCTCGGGCGCCGATGCCGACGACGCGGTCCAAGAGGCCTGGATCCGCCTGAACCTTAACCGCCGGCTTCGTCGCCGCCCGGTGGTCGCGACCCGCCACCGATGCCCTGGCGGTCCCCGCGGCGCGCGAACTCTCGGACGTCAGAGTCAGCGAACGCCTCGGTGACAGTTCTGTCCAGGATCACCAGCTGCTGCCGAACCGCCGGACGGTACGGGGGCAGGACGGCGCCCTCCAGGTCGACGAGCAACGCTCTCAGCCGCCGGCAGTCTGGGCGGAGGTCGCCCGTACAGCCGGATCTCGTTGACCCCAGCTCCAGGTAGTCCTCCCAGCTCCGGGTGGGGATTGCAAGCCGTACGCGATTATCGGGGCCGGCGAACAGACCCGCGTCGCCGGATCGGCTGAGCCCAAACCGTGCAGGGTGCTACACGTTCCGCACCATGTAGGAAGCTAGGGCCGAGCGGGCCAAGATCGTCTCCGATCTTTCCCGGGGGACGCTGGTCAAGCGCACCAAGGTCACCCTGGCCCAGGCCATCGATGAGTGGCTGGACGATCGCCGTAACCTCCGCCCGAGTGCCCAGCGCAGCTACCGCGACAGCCTGGAGCTGGCCAAGTCCCGGCTGGGTCACCTCAAGCTCCAGGACCTCACCAAGTCCCACCTGGACCAGCTCGTGACCGAGCTACAGAAAAGCGGCACCAGGCGCGGACGATGCTGCAGAGCGCGCTTACCGCAGCGATTACGGGACGAACTCGTCTCGCATAATGTCGCTGCTCTGGTCAAGGTGCCTGTTTCATCTTCTTCCGCTACACGCGCCCAGATGCCCCCCGGACCTTCCGGCTCCCACTGATGCCCGTCGTGCCGGCGTTCGGAGTCCTTGCGTCGCTGTTCCTCATCCTGCAGCTGCAGTGGCAGACCTGGGTGCGGTGTGGTCTGGCTCGTCATCGGGCTGGTCATCTACTTCGCCTACGGACGTAAGCACTCCCTGCTCAGCCCTGACAGCCCGCTTCACAAACGCGCGCCGGCCTCTGGAACCCAGCGGTAGCGCCACTGTTTTTAACGGCAGAATTACGCGGGCTCCGCGTCCGGGTCCGCTGGCAGCAGGGTGGCGGGGTTCTGGTAGGGCAGGCCGTGCGCTTCGGCCACCGGCCGGGAGACCAGCTTGCCGCCAAGCGTGGTCAGCCCCTTAGCCAGAACCGGATCACGCGCGGCAGCGCCAGCCACGCCGTGCGTCGCGACGCGGACCAAGTACGGCAGGGTGGCACTGGTGAGCGCGAGGGTGGAGGTGCGTGCGACGGCGCCGGGGATGTTGGCGACGCAGTAGTGCACCACACCCTCTTCGACGTAGGTCGGTTCGGAGTGCGTGGTCGGCCGGCTGGTCTCGAAGCATCCGCCCTGGTCGATGGCGATGTCGACCACCACACTGCCGGGCCGCATCCTCTTGATCATGTCGCGGGTAACCAGCTTCGGCGCCTTCGCGCCGGC
>DATLPF010000177.1:0-4090 GCA_035535875.1 Propionibacteriaceae bacterium | reverse complement strand
CTTGACCCAGGAATGGCTGGCCACCAGTGACGAACCCGAGGCGCGCAGCAGCGGCGGCTACTGGTTCCACCAGCGGCTCCGCACTCCGCACCCGGCCGTCCGCGACACGCACTTCCAAGACAGCTTGCTTGCCGCGCTGGCGCGTTTCACAGCGGTGCCACTGAACTGAGACATGCGGCAGCTCAACGATCTTCTACACGGGCAGGTCAGCCGCACCTCGCTCAGCCGAGCCCCGCAGATACCGGGGTGTCTTAGTCTGGCCGAGTCCGGTGATGGCGCAAGCTTCGCTAAATTCGGCTTCCGCGTGTGCGGGGTGCGCCGCTAGGCATCCCTGCCGGGAGGAATCGTTCGTATGCTCGCGGCATGAGCGAGGAGATGACGTACGGGCACTTGGGCCGCTCCGGTGTGATCGTCAGCCGGATCGGCCTGGGGACGATGAACTTCGGTTACACGGTGGACGAGTCGAGCAGTTTCGCCGTCATGGACGCAGCGGTCGACGCTGGCATCAACTTCTTCGACACCGCCGACGTCTACGGCGGCCCCAGACACCGGACATGAAGAAGGGATACGGCACCGCCGAGGAGACCGTCGGCCGGTGGCTGCAGCACAGCGGGCACCGCGATGACATCGTCTTGGCCACTAAGGTGTACCAGCCGATGGGACTCGGCCCGAACGATCGCCGACTGTCGGCCTACCACATCCGCCGCGCCTGCGAGGCGAGCCTGCGGCGGCTGCAGACCGACCACATCGACCTGTACCAGATGCACCACGTCGACCGGGCCACGCCATGGGAAGAGATCTGGCAGGCCATGGAGCAGCTGGTCCGCGAGGGCAAGATCAGCTACGTCGGCAGCAGCAACTTCGCCGCCTGGGACGTCGCCCTTGCCCAATCCGCCGCCTCAGCGCGGCACTTCCTGGGCCTGACCTCCGAGCAAAGCCTGTACAACCTCGCCATCCGAGCCGTGGAGATGGAGATGATCCCCGCCCTGCGCCACCTCGGCATCGGCCTGCTCCCGTACAGCCCGCTGCATGCCGGCCTGCTCGCCGGCATGCTCGAAGACCTCGCCGAGGGACGCATCTCCGACGCCTCGACGCTCGCTCGCATCGAGCCGCACCGCGACCAACTCGAAGCGTATGAAGGGCTGTGCCGCGAGTTGGGGACGAAGCCGGCGGACATGGCGCTGGCCTGGCTACTGCACAATCCCGTCGTCTCCAGCGCGATCGTCGGAGCCTTGACGATCGCGGAACTGCAAGCGGACCTCCGCGCGCTGTCGGTGCAGTTAGACGCCGACATCGCGGAACGACTCAACCAGATATGGCCGGGGCCGGGGGAAGCTCCGCAGGCGTACGCCTGGTAAGGCCGACACCCGACCACCTACGCATCCGGTGGTTCGGTGGAGTCGAACGTGACGGCACGCCACCGCGCGCCCAGCGTAAGAAGCTGCTGACTGCTTGAAACGATTCCAGACTGTAAGTGGCCAAGTAGGGCCAGCCGTGACAGATGCATGCGCATTCGCCATGGCCCGGCGACAAAATGGCCTTCAGTTTGTGTGCTCCGCCGACCGGCTGCCTTCGCCCAAATGGCCGGATCCTTAGAAGTGGCGCGCCTCCGCCCACTCCATTGGGGCCTGGTACTCGACCGCGTGCTTTGCGGCCGCATCGACTTCTTCAGGGGTCAACAGCACCACCGTCCGTACGCTCGCGCCCCCCGCCTCACTGACGGCAAGTGCGAATGCGGCGGCACTCGTGTTGTCAGGAAGGTCGGCGACGGCGAAGGCGTCACGGTCGCCGAAGGCGAAGTAGAACTGTTCCAGCCGCCCTCCAACACTGTGGGCGGCTCTGGCTACGGCTTCGCGTCTACCGCTTCCACCCTGCCGTCGAAGACCCTTGACGCCCTCCACCGTGTACGACGCTTCAAATAAGAACCTTGGCATAATCCCCCCTTTGTGTGGTCGTCGGCTAACCGTCTCACCCGTAGCCAGTTTGCTCAAGGTGTCCGCTGGGCCGCCAGCGAGGGGGTCGCTTGGTCGGTGTCTCCCTGGGCGCGGCAGGCTGACGCCGTCCCGCGGCGCAGCCCCGGCATCCGTCGGGCGGCGATGCGGGACCGTCCGAACTTCCACCGACTTGAGCTTGGCTCGTCGCGAGATCAGGGACTCACGTACCTCGGCGCGATCATCGACAGTGCGGCCCTGCCCGCGCTGCTTGGGATGCCCTGTCAGTACACGTCTTGCTAGAGACTTCCTTATTCGGGTCGGGATGGGGTTGGCTGGACTCAGCGGCGGGACAGGAGGTCCCAAGCCACCCAGGTGTTTGCCCTATGTCGAGGAGTCTGTTCCATGCGTGTTGCCGTTATGTCCGCCCCCGGTGAGGTCCGGGTGGAAGACCGGCCCCAGCCGACGATCCTAAAGCCGACCGATGCGATCATCCGGCTGTCGGCGACCTGCATCTGCGGATCCGACCTGTGGCCTTACCGCGGAATCGAGACCCTGACCGGGCCACGCCCGATGGGTCACGAGTACGCCGGCATCGTGGAAGAGGTCGGCTCGGCGGTCTCCACGGTGAAACCGGGCCAGTTCGTCGTCGGGTCCTTCTTCGCCTCCGACAACACCTGTGAGATCTGCCGATCCGGCTACCAGCCCTCCTGCCCGCACCGTGAAGCCTTCGGCCCGACCGGCGCCGCGCAGGCCGAACGGATGCGGGTGCCGCTCGCCGACGGCACCCTGGTCGCGACCCCCGAGGTTCCCGGTGAGGATCTGGTGCCGCACTTCCTGGCCACCTCCGACGTGCTCGGCACCGGCTGGTTCGCCGCTGTCGCGGCCGAGGTCGGGCCGGGCAAGACGGTTGCCGTGGTCGGCGACGGCGCGGTCGGTCTGCTCGGGGTGATGGCCGCGCAGCAGCTCGGCGCGGAACGGATCATCGCGATGAGTCGCAATGAACCGCGTCAGCAGCTGGCGCTGGAGTTCGGGGCCACCGATATTGTCACCGAACGCGGTGCGGAGGGCGTGGCGGCGATCAAGGAGCTGACCGACGGGTTGGGCGCGCACTCGGTGATCGAGGCCGTCGGCACCCAGGAGTCGATGATGCAGGCCATCCACTCCACCCGGGCCGGTGGCCATGTCGGCTATGTCGGGGTGACGCACGAGGTTGCGCTCCCGGGCATGGAGCTGTTCTTCTCCCACGTTCACCTGCACGGCGGTCCCGCCCCGGTCCGTCGGTTCCTGCCCGATCTGATGGATCGTGTCGGGGCGGGCAAGATTCAGCCGGGCAAGGTGTTCGACCTCGAGCTGCCCCTCGATGATGCCGCCGACGGGTATAAGGCCATGGACGAACGCCGCGCCATCAAGGTCCTTCTCCGCCCGTGACCGACTACCTCGGTCAGACGAGCAAATGAACAGGAGCAGGAAATGACGGCACCGGATGAGAACGGCAGTTTCGCCAGCAAGGTCGCCTTCGTGACCGGTGCCGGGAGCGGCATGGGCCGCACGACGGCCCTGGCCTTCGCTCGGGAGGGCGCAGCTGTCGTCGCCGCCGACATATCCGACCAGGGCAACCAAGAAACGGCCCGCATGATCACCGAACTCGGCGGCCGTGCTCTCACCGTCCGCTGCGACGTCACGCGGTCCGAGGACGTGCAGGCTGCACTGAACCATGCGATCGACGCGTTCGGCCGTCTCGACATCGCCTTCAACAACGCCGGGGCCGAACAGCAGCCCAGCGTGACGGCCGATGTCACCGAGGCGGAGTGGGACCGGATCATCGCCATCAACCTCCGCAGCGTGTTCCTGTGTGTGAAGTACGAGATCCCCCTGATGCTGGAGCATGGGGCGGTGCGATCGTGAACAACTCCTCCGGCGCCGGCATCAAAGCCTTTGGACGTGGAGCCGCCTACGCCGCCGCGAAGCACGGCGTAGTCGGCCTGACGAAGGACGCCGCACTCGATTACGCGTCGTCGAACATCCGCATCAACGCCGTATGCCCCGGGATCGTCGACACCGAAATGATGCAGCGGTTCACAGGCGGCACTGCCGAGGGGCGAGACCGGGTGATCGCACAGGAACCGATCGGACGGATGGGGAGACCGGACGAAATC
>DATLPF010000176.1:0-109553 GCA_035535875.1 Propionibacteriaceae bacterium | reverse complement strand
GAGTGAGCTGCGCATGTACGCGCCGCGCATGTTTTGCTGGTTGGTCGCCAATGCACAGCGCAGCCCAAGATCACGAACCGCGCGTACTGCCGCGAGCATCGGCTGCCTGACCTCGATCCAGAAATGCTGATCAATGACGTCTTCAAGTGGCGCATCGATGTGGAACTGGCTAAGCACGCCACGCATCGCCGCTCCGAAGTCCTTACCCGTAAGGCACGACATGTCCGCCTCAGCGATGGCGAGCATGAACTCGTCGGCTCGCGAGCCGCCCCAGGCGGTCAGCTCTTCGAACCAGCCATCACGAGGACCCTGGATCACGCCATCGGCATCGAACAGCACCCAATCGAGGTCCACGGCAGCGCAGCTTACGCCGCCTTTTTTCGCTGCTCGCGCCTCGCGCTTGGAATCCACCGCACGTCATCCGGCTGTCACCATCCGGGCATAGGGTGCATGCGTGGAAGACGCGGGGCTGGACGGCCTGCGGCTCTCTGAGCCTGGGCCGGATCAACCGGACCAAACCGAGCCGGACCAAATCGAGCACACTCAGGACGAGTCGCTGTTCGATGATCCCAGCGCGATCACGTCCGCGAGTGCACCCCTGGCGCTCTACCGGCGCTACCGTCCCGACACCTTCGCCGAGGTCATCGGCCAGGACCATGTCACCGAGCCTCTGCAACGCGCCCTCACCAACAACCGGGTCAACCACGCTTACCTGTTCTCTGGACCGCGGGGCTGCGGCAAGACCACGTCGGCTCGGATTCTCGCCCGAGCCCTGAACTGTGAGAAGGGTCCCCGCGCGGTGCCCTGCGGCGAGTGCCAATCGTGCCGCGACCTGGCGCGCAACGGCCCCGGGAGCATCGACGTCATCGAGATCGACGCGGCCAGCCACGGTGGTGTCGACGATGCTCGTGATCTTCGGGAGCGGGCATTCTTCTCACCAGTCAGCAGCCGTTTCAAGATCTACATCGTCGACGAGGCGCACATGGTGACCACGGCAGGCTTCAACGCCCTGCTGAAGCTGGTCGAGGAGCCGCCGCCGCACGTCAAGTTCGTTTTCGCCACCACCGAGCCGGACAAGGTCATCTCGACGATCCGGTCGCGCACCCATCACTATCCGTTCCGCCTCGTGCCGCCGCGATTGCTGACCGAATACTTGGCCAAGCTCTGTGACGCCGAAGGCATTGCGGTTGAAACGGCTGTGCTGCCGCTGGTGGTACGTGCCGGGGGTGGATCGGTCCGCGACTCGCTCTCCGTGCTGGATCAGCTACTAGGCGGTGCCGCTGAGTCTGGCGTCTCCTATCGGCAGGCGGCAGCGCTGCTGGGATATACACCGGACTCGCTGCTCGATGAATTCGTGGACGCCTTCGCGGCCGGTGATGCCGGTGGCGTCTTTGCCTGCGTCGACAAAGTGATCGAGGTCGGTCAGGATCCGCGCCGCTTCGCGGAGGATCTGCTACGTCGACTCCGTGACCTGGTGATCGTTGCAGCGGTGCCTGATGCGCTGACGTCCGGACTCGTCGATGTCGCTGCTGACCAGGCCGAACGCCTCAGCTCGCAGGCCGCGTCGCTCGGCGCCGGAGAACTGACTCGCGCTGCCGAGGTCATCGCTACCGGTCTCACCGACATGCGAGGCACCACTGCCCCGCGGCTGCATCTGGAACTGATGTGTGCTCGGGTGCTGCTGCCGGGTGCCGATGCCGATGATCGCGGCGTCCACGCCCGACTCGATCGGCTGGAGCGGCGCATCGGGATCGCCGAGGTGACCTCGCCCGTGCGCTCAGAACCGCCCACTCCGCGCTCTGAGCCCGTCGACGTGCGCTCTGAGCCTGTCGAAGGGCCATCTGTCGAGCAGGCTTCGACCAGCTCAGCCGGCAGATCCCCGCACCCTGAGCCAGTCGACGTGCAGCCCGAGCCTGCCGAAGTGCGCCCTGAGCGTGTCGAAGGGCGAGCTGAGGGGCCTTCGACAAGCGCCGTCCTGAGCTCGTCGAAGGGCGCCGTCCTGAGCTCGTCGAAGGGCTCAGCCCCCATCTCCCCGCAGCTGACCGTCACTGATGTACGCCGGCTCTGGCCGGAAGTACTCGAGGAGGTGAAGGGCAAGCGTCGGTTCACCTGGATCCTGCTCAGCCAGAATGCCCAGGTCGCAGAACTCCGCAACGACACCCTGCTGTTGGCCATGTCCAACGCCGGTGCACGTGACAGCTTCGCCCGTGGGGGCAGCGAGGATGTGCTGCGCGAGGCCATGGTCGTCGTGATGGGAGCGGATTTCGCCGTCGAGACGATGGTGGATCCCGGGGCCGCAGCGTCGGCCGGAGCACCGCGTACGCCCCCGGCCGACGAGCAGCCGCACGACCCGACGCGACCGAAACCGGACTCCTCGCGGACCCGCGCCGCCAACGGCGTACGGATGGACCCACCTGAGGATCCAGATGCAGTGGCGAGCCGCGACGACAGCGACCTGGAGGAGGATGCCGAGTCGCATGCCGAACTGCTCGCACGTCATCTCGGCGCGGAGATCATCGCTGAGGAGGACCACGGCGCATAGGCTGGGGCGCGCGAGAACCTCCACCCCGAAAGGCCGCGATGATTCCCGAAGGCGATATGTCCGGACTGCTGGCCCAGGCCCAGGCGATGCAAGAGCAGCTGCTGAACGCTCAGCAAGAGCTGGCTGAGATGGAGGTTGAGGGTTCCGCCGGTGGTGGCCTGGTGACCGCAACGGTGACGGGCGCCAGTGAGTTGGTCGGGCTCGTGATCAAGCCCGAGGCGGTCGATCCGACCGACACTGAGACATTGGCCGACCTGATCGTGGCCGCTGTGCGGGACGCGACTAATAAGGCCCAGGCTGTTGCCGCCAGCAAGCTCGGTCCGCTGGCAGGTGGGCTGGGCATGGGCGGCGGACTACCTTTCTAACGACTTCAGCATGTACGAGGGCCCGGTCCAGGATTTGATCGACGAGCTCGGGCGATTGCCCGGGATCGGGCCGAAGAGCGCCCAGCGACTGGCCTTCCACATCCTGGCCGCTGATCCGGATGATGTGCGGCGGCTCGCGGACATACTCAAATTGGTCAAGGACACCGTCAAGTTCTGCGAGATCTGTTTCAACGTGTCCGAGGACACCCAATGCCGGATCTGCCGCGATGCGCGTCGCGACCAGACCACCATTTGCGTGGTCGAGGAGGCGAAGGACGTGGTCGCGGTGGAACGTACCCGCGAGTTCCGCGGTCGCTATCACGTCTTGGGCGGCGCGATCAGCCCGATCGATGGGATTGGGCCGGCCGACCTGAAGATTCGCGAGCTATGCCTGCGGCTCGCGGACGGCACGGTGACCGAAGTGATCTTGGCGACTGACCCGAATCTGGAGGGGGAGGCTACAGCCACCTATCTGAGCCGCCTGCTGCTCCCGATGGGCGTACGCGTCAGCCGTCTCGCAAGCGGCCTGCCGGTTGGTGGTGATCTTGAGTACGCCGATGAGGTCACCCTCGGTCGGGCGTTCGAGGGTCGCCGCTACGTCGACGCCTGATGCCTCGTCGGCTTTCCGTCGGAAAACTACGTGCGCGTAGATTCCTGACGGTCTGCACAGCTTGCTGCCTATGCAGACCGCAAGGAATCCATGTGTACGTAGGTTTCTGGCCAAGGGGAGAGAGCGCGGCTAGACCGCGACGTAGCTGTCTTCGGTGTGAAAGACGCCGAGTTTCTCGGCCGCCTCGTTCAAAACGCGCTGTACGGCCAGCGTGTCGTCAAGCGGCATGATCACACTCTCGGTACGCCCGGCGCGTACGCACTCGGTCACCTCAATGAGCTCGTGGGAGTAGCCAGTGCCCAGCGGCGGCTGGTTGATCGTCTCGGGTTCCCGGCCTCTGCGGTGCAGCACGATGCGATGCGGGTGGTGGAACCTCGGCGGCACCTCAATCCAGCCCTTCGTGCCCTGAATCCGCGCTGCCCCAGGCGTGTGATGCTTCAGCGAGATCAGCAGCGTCGCGACCCGGCCGTCGTCATAGCCCAGCAAGAGGCCAGCCTCAGCGTCGACACCGGTAGGAGCCAACGACCCACTCACCGCGACCTGATCCGGCGTGCCGAGGAAGTGCTGCGCGAAGGACACCACATAGACGCCCAAGTCGAGCATTGCGCCGCCGCCCTGGGCCGGGTCGAACAGTCGGTCGGTCGGGTCGTATGGCCGGTCGACACCAAGATCGGCCTGCAGCTGCCGGACCTCACCAATCGCCCCATCCTCGATCAGGGCACGAGCCGCAACGATTGCAGGCTGGAAGCGAGTCCACATCGCCTCCATCACGAAGACCGGGCGCTGCCGAGCGGCTGCGATCACCTGCTCGGCGCCCGCCACCGTAGCGGTGAAGGTCTTCTCGATCAGCGCGGCCTTGCCGGCCGCGATGGCAGCCAGAGCAATGGCGTGATGCTGCGGATGCGGCGTAGCGATGTAGACCACATCCACGCCCTCGTCGACCATGATCTCCTGATACGACCCGTACGCACGGGCCAGGCCATGCTCGGTGGCGAAGGCCTGCGCCCGCTCGGTGGAGCGGCTGGCTACGGCCACCGCGTCCGCGCCCGCAACGTAGGTGAAGTCCTTGATCACCAGGGACGCGATGCGGCCCGGTCCGATGATGCCCCAGCGAACAGTCGGTGAATCGATCATCGGCGCCGGCCTTGCCGCTGCTGCCGCAAGTTGCCGGCGATCGAGGAGATGAAGATCGGGATGAAGATCAGCCACCAGTAGCTCCAGCTGGTGGCGAAGCAAAACAAGATGACCGCCGGCCAGGAGGCGGCGGCCACGACGGCCAGCACGGTGTCAGCTTTGCTGCGTTCGGGGATGGCCGGATGCACATGGTGTGCGATCTCCGGGCTGGCTGCCGGTGTGCGCTGCCAAGGCGGGATTTCGAATGTGCGTTGTTCAGCTCGCTGCCACGGCGGTGCCTGGTATGGGGTGGCGTTCTCGGGTGACGGTGGTCGGGGGTCGGGCAAATCGTCGAACAAGACCGCGAGCTCCGATGCCGTTTTCGCCTTCAGCGCCCGGCTCATCCGATCGTCGAACTCTGAAGCATCGATCCGTCCCTGTGCCGTGTGTTCCTGCAAAAAAGCGACCGCTTGGTCACGATCGGCATCGCCGATGCGAGGTTCCACGGGTCGCTTTGTCGGGTCGGCTGGCCGCTGCTGAGGCGCCTCGGCGGGCTCCGGCTCGGGCGCGGACGACTCATTCACAACCCCCAGTATCCTCGGGCACGCGTCAAGACATAGATCAGTGGCCGAGCTAACACCACTAGAATCTCGGCGTGGGACAGGAGCCGCTGTGGGCCGCGTAGTGCAGAAGTACGGCGGCTCATCTGTGGCTGACGCTGAAAGCATCAAGCGGGTCGCCAAGCGGATCGTCGCCACGAAACAGCTGGGCCAGGACGTGGTCGTCGTCATCTCGGCCATGGGTGACACCACCGACGAGCTCATGGGGCTGGCGCTCCAGGTGTCCCCCCTTCCGCCGCCTCGCGAACTGGACATGCTGCTGACCGCCGGCGAGCGGATGAGTGCAGCGCTGCTGGCCATGGCGATCCACGACCAAGGCATGCATGCCCGTTCGCTGACCGGCTCACAGGCTGGCATCATCACCACCGGCACCCACGGAAACGCTCGGATCATCGACATCACCCCGGGCCGGATCACTTCAGCCCTCGACCGTGACGACATCGTCATCGTGGCCGGATTCCAGGGGGTGGCACAAGACACCAAGGACGTCACGACACTGGGTCGTGGTGCCTCGGACACCACCGCGGTCGCGTTAGCAGCCTCACTAGGCGCCGATCACTGCGAAATCTATACAGACGTCGACGGTGTGTATACCGCCGATCCGCGGATCGTGCCGAGCGCTCGCCGCATCCCCCAGATCAGTTATGAGGAAATGATGGAGATGGCGGCTTGTGGCGCCAAGATCTTGCATCTACGGTGCGTTGAATACGCGCGTCGCGAGAACGTGCGGGTGCACGTGCGTTCCTCATTCTCTGACAAGGACGGTACCTGGGTGCAAGAGCCGAAAGAAGGAAGCGCCATGGAGCAGGCGATCATTTCCGGTGTCGTCCATGATCGAAGCGAAGCCAAGATCACTATTGTCGGTGTTCCGGATCGGGTCGGCGAAGCCGCGCGGATCTTCACGGCGGTAGCCGCTGCGGAGATCAACATCGACATGATCGTGCAGAATGTGTCCGCGGTGCAGACCTCGCGTACCGATATCTCCTTCACCTTGCCTAAGACCGATGGCCAGACCGCGATGGAAACGCTCGACGCGCTGAAGGCCGATGTCGGCTTCGACGACGTGCTCTATGACGACCAGATCGGGAAGGTCTCGGTCATCGGAGTGGGCATGCGATCGCACCCTGGTGTTAGCGCCAAGTTCTTCTCAGCGCTCGCGGGCGCCGGGGTGAACATCGAGATGATCTCCACTTCGGAGATCAGGATCTCCGTGATTGTTGATCAAGACGATGTTGATCGGGCCGTCGTCGCAGCGCACACCGCTCTAGGGCTGGATACTGGCGAAGAGGCAGTGGTTTACGCAGGTACTGGCCGCTGAGCGCACCTTGCCTAACCGATTGTTGGGGTGGTGTTGGTCCCGTGCGTAATGCAGCCGATGCCTCCGGTGCTGCGGCCCCTGCAGCTGAACCTAGTAGCCTTCCTCGTCTTCCTTGTCATCGGAACGTGCCGGTAAGCCAGGCACGGGACTAGCTGGCTGCATGGCAGGCACCGTCATCGTGCATGGCTTGACGACCTTTGGGATGGTCACTTTGACGCCAATTCCGATGATCTCGGCGACGGCTGAGACACAAAAATTGTCGGTCCCGTTCACCTGGACAGAAGCCGTTTGATTACCCGTGTTAGATACCATTTGGGTCTTGTCGGCGGTATATGCCAGCGTGACTTTCACCCTCCCCCCGACCGCAGGGTTCTTCGTCGCTGTCGCGCACTTCCGGCCGGGATCCGTGGGGTCCACGTAGACCTTGAGGTTGAGACTGGGTGGTGAAGTCGAGGAATCTGATACATCCTGTTTGGGTGTGCCCGCGCATGAAGATACTGAACTACCCGCAAGGGGTGGTAACGACTGGGACGTTCCGCCTGTGGTCCCAGCCGTGGACGAAGACGAGCTAATCCCCCCCGCCGCGTACCCTAGAAGCGCGAGGAACAGGATGAACAGGATGAAGCCGAATAGGGTGTCCGTAGAGTCGTCAGCCATGCTTTGCCTCGATCAATGCTGTGTAAGAACACTTATTAACCACGCTCTGCCCAAATTAAACCTCAGGCAAAACAATTGTTAACTGCGCTTTGCGTCGATCAAACGTCGTGCAAAACACTTTGATCATGGATCGCAATTGTGCGCGATGTCAAGCGCAGGGTGCATCTGGATGCGATACCGAGACGCTGCAGGACCAGAACTTGCCGCAGAATAAGTGATGTGGCAACGCGAGGCCGAGCCGAGCAAGCCCCTCGAACGGATGAATCATCACTGCGGTCGTGGGTGGCCAGATACCCGATCGCCGCCACTGCGCTGGTACGCGATCAGCCTGTTGGCTCCACCGCTGATCTTGATCTGCGTCGCTGCTCTCTATGGTCGTGCACCGCTGCGAGCGCTGGGGCAGAACT
Organism: Propionibacteriaceae bacterium; assembly: GCA_035535875.1. GTDB lineage: Bacteria > Actinomycetota > Actinomycetes > Propionibacteriales > Propionibacteriaceae > Microlunatus. The sequence continues at coordinate 101,921 of DATLPF010000176.1, read as the reverse complement.
GGTCGCTGATCTTCACCTCATTCCTGTCCCGCCTTGCTGATCATGATCTTGCTCAACAATGTCGCCGAGGAGATCGGCTGGGCGGGATTCGTGTTCGCGCGGTTCCAAGATCGTCACGGCCCGCCCCGCGCAGCGCTACTCACGACGGTGTTCTTGCTGTTCCATGTACCGAGCTTCTACGTCGAAACACGATCATGGATGGCCACGGCGACGGTGTTGGGGCTACTCCTGCTGCCTCACCTGGGCAGTCGCTTCATCGTTGGCTGGCTCTACAACAGCGCCGGCTCCAGCGTGTTGATCGCCGGACTGTGCCACGCGATGCACAAGGCCATCGTGAACTCCACTGGCCTGGTTGCCATTGTCGCCCTGCCGCAATTTGACGTCTTGATGGTCATGGCCGGCCTGGTAGTCCTGGCCGCCGCGATCATTGCGATCGCCACGCGAGGCCGTCTCGGACTCAAGCGACCGTCAGACTCTTTTGACCCTAGATGATCACCATGGGCGGGTCTGCGACCGGAGTCGTGTCAGGTGTCGCGAGTCCAGCGATTCAGCCAGGCCTCTCGGACAACGCCGTAGTCGATGATCGTGATGCCCTCGCGGCGTACCGCCTCTCGGGCTTCTGATGAGATCAAGAAGTCAAGATCAGTTCGACGGACCTGCCACCCGTCATCGATGCTGCGAGACGCCGCGTCACCGGGCCCGGGATGGACAGCCCATTCGCCCAGCCCGGATGGCAGTTCGTGGAGCAGCTGGAGATAGCGGCTCGCCTTCGTATCGACGTCGAGGGTGAAGCTGTCGAGAAAGGTCTTGTCAACTACCGGCAGGCCGAGTTGCCGTGCTACCTGCCGCCCGCGTTCGAGCCACACTCGAGCGGCCAGTCGATACTCCTCAGCCAGGGCCATGCCTAGATCGAAGATGTCGTCACGTCCGCCATCGGCCAGGCAATGCCAGTCCAGGTGGGTCGGGGTCGCTCCAGTGGAGAGCACCGCTTCGATTTGGGACCGCAGCTCCAGCTCAACCTCATCCAGACTTGCCTGTGCGAGGAATTGCGCCTGATCAGTGGACGGGAGAAATCGACCATTGCCGTCGAGCAGCGAGTGGACTTTCTCTACAGGAGCCAGGGGTTTCCAGCGATCGGCAGGGAAGTCGCAGACCAGAGTGAGATGAAGCCCGAACGGGATGTGTGGTCGCTCCTGCAGCAGTTCCAGCGCCTGGCGAGCGCCGGGGCACGGCGGCATAAGGCTGCAGGAGCTGGCAATCCCGTTATCGATCGACTCAACTACGGCGCTGTTGACAGCCGGATACATTCCGAAGTCGTCGGCATTGATGATCAATACGCGTGCGTCGGAGGGGTAACCCAAGAGTTCGCTGGAGAGCACATCGATTCCGATCAGATACCCAACCTGGATTCCTCGAGGGTGCCCTCCGCGCCGGGCCCTTCCTGGACCTGGTGCCCGGGAAGCGGCAGTACCCGCGTATGGATGGCGTCGAGGATGTCTTCCGGAGTAACGAAAAACTCCCATTCCATCTCAGCTGGAGGGGCGATCCAATTGCGCGCCCCCAGCACGACAACGGGACCATCCAGCTCGTCGAACGCCTCGGTGTTCACTTTGGCGGCTACGTTATTCAGCCAGCTGCCTCGAAGGTTCGCGTCTGAAACGCACAGCAGCCGTCCAGTCTTGGCAACGGAGGCAAGGACCTCCGTGCAATCAAAGGGTACGAGCGATCTGGCATCGATGACCTCAGCGGAGAGGTCGTACTGCTCTTTCAGTTGCGTGGCGGCATCGAGTGCTCGATACAGCGCAGCACCGACCGTCAGGATCGAGAGGTCAGTACCGGCGCGAACCACATTGGGCTCTCCGATAGGGATCTCGTAGTACTCCGACGGAACCTCCGGGTAGACCGTTTCCGGCATGTCGTACAGGCGCTGGCTTTCGAAGAAGACCACGGGATCGTTCCCGGCGAGTGCCGCAGCCATCAAGCCCTTGGCATCTCGCGCAGTCGCAGGAAACACCACCTTGAGGCCTGGCACGCCCGCGACCATCGAACTCCAGTCCTGTGAGTGCTGAGCGCCGTACTTGGCGCCGATGGATACCCGAGCAACCATCGGGATCTTGATCAAGCCACCGGACATCGGCTGCCACTTGGCCATCTGGTTGAACATCTCATCGCCAGCCCGCCCGATGAAGTCGGCATACATGAGTTCGACCAGCGAACGACCGCCACTAAGCGCGTAGCCGACCCCGGTGCCAATGATCGCCGCCTCCGAGATCGGTGCATTGAACAGCCGGTGCCGGGGGAGGAGTTCGGTGAGACCGCGATAGACGCCGAAGGAGCCGCCCCAGTCCCGGTTTTCCTCACCCCACAGCGTAAGGCGGTTGTCCCTGGCAGCGTGAGCGGCGATGGCCTCGAAGATCGCGTCCCGGAAGGTGATTGCTCGAGCCCCACTCGCTACCTTTCCATCGACAAGCCCACTGCGGGATTTCTTCGCCAGCGACGCCAGATGGGGTAGGTCGGCCAGCGGCACGGTTGTCTCTCCGGGCGGAGCATCGTCCGCTGAAACCTGGCTGTTGTTGAAGGTGATCTTGGCCATGACGGTCGCATCGTGCCGCAAGCTGAGCCGCGGGGATTCCGAGCCGTCGATCGCGACCTCGAGCGCGGCCTTGATCTTCTGTTGCGCCCATTCCTTCAGCTCATCGTGACGCGTCGCCGTGACGACGCCGCCCTCCACCAGCCGATCGAAATAGGCCGTAATGGGGTCCGATGCAGTCCAAAGATCAAGTTCGTCCTTGGTGCGGTACGACGAGGCGTCACTGGGCGAGTGCCCTGAGAGCCGATAGGTCTGACAGTCGATCAAGACCGGACCGTCACCGCTCTCAATGTGCTGCCGAGCTGTGATCATCGCGTCGATGACGGCAAGCGGATTATTGCCGTCGATCGTTTGGGCGTGCATGTTCTCGGGGTTGATGCCGGCGCCGATGCGGGCTAGGCGCTCGTACGCCATGGTCTCGCCAATGGTCTGGCCGCCCATGCCGTAGAAGTTGTTGACGATAAAGAAGATGACGGGCAGCCCGCCTCGGTGCTCGGCATCCATGAGCGTCTTGAGCTGCGCCATAGCGGCGAAGTTGAAGGATTCCCACACTGGGCCGGTCCCCGTGGAAGCGTCGCCGATGCTGGCGACCACCAAGCCCGACTGACCCTGAAGGCGGTTATAGAGGGCAGCCCCAGTGGCGAGCGGAGCAGAGCCGCCGACGATGGCATTGTTCGGGTAGATCCCGAGCGGCGGGATGAACGCGTGCATGCTGCCGCCCAGACCACGATTGAAGCCGGTGCGGCGCCCGAACGTCTCGGCCGTCATGCCATAGAGCAGATAGTTGATCGCCTGCTGCTCGAAGTGTGGGTCTCCCAGTCGCTTCTCGACGACCTTCCAGATCACTCCATCTGACCAGGTCGAGAAGGCGTCGTCGAGGAAGCCCTCATCGCAGCTGGCGATTGCGGACAGGCCCTTCGCAATCACCTCGCCGTGGCTTCGGTGGCTGCCGAAGACCTTGTCCTCAACGCCCAAAGTGAACGCCTGTCCGACTGCCTCGGCTTCCTGGCCGATGGAGAGGTGGGCGGGGCCGGCATGGATGTAGGAAATGCCCTGGTACGAGCCTTCGCGCTTGATCGCGTTGAGCATCAGCTCGAACTCGCGTACTAACAGCATGTCCCGGCCGATACGGTCCAGACTTTCGTCCCCGTACAACTCCTGTTCGTGCGCGAGGTCAGGCTGGTAGGCGTTGATCGGAATCGAGCCGAGCTCGAGCTCTGCGGAGGCCCGGACCATCGCCGGGTCGATGAGGAGCTCTTTTGCCATGGTGTGCGTGGTCCTTTAGGCGAAGTAGGGAAAAGTCACAGCGCTGCAATCACGTCAACTGTTTCGATGCAGCTGGCGATATCAGACAGCAACCTGGCTGCGGCTGCTCCGTCAATGGCTCTGTGGTCAAAAGTCAGTGACAGCGGAACGAGACTAGGTCCGGCTGGATGACTTTGGTGTGCAGCTCCGATGCCCACGATGGCTGTTTGCGGAGTATTGAGCACCGGCGTGAACCAGTGGATACCCAGGCCGCCAAGGTTGGACACCGTAAACGTGCCCCCATCCATCTCATCGGGAGCCAGGGTTCCGGTGCGTGCCCGCTCGACGAGCGTGCGCGCTGCCTGGGACAGCTCCGACAGCGTCATCGTGTCAGCGGATCGAATGACCGGCACCAGCAGTGCCTGCCCTGTGTCGACGGCAAAGCCCAGGTTGACGTGCGTGAACTGCTTGATCCCTTCCCAGTCGAACCAGGAGTTCGCCTCGGGGTGCTGAGCGACCGCCCGCGCGGCTGCAAACATGATCAAATCGTTCAAGCTCATGCGCGGCCGGGAGGTGGCATCGGTCACCTGCCGGAGGCGTTTCGCATATCTCAGGAGCGCCTTCGCCTTGGCATATCGCGTAAGCGTCAGCTGCGCGCTAGTGGCGAGGGACGCCTGCATCCGCCGTGCCGTGATCTTGCGGGCGCCTCGGACGGGAACCACCGTGAACTCGTCGACTGGGGCGCTCGGAGTCTGGTCGATGGTTGGCGGAGTCAGCACCGGCTGCGGCGTAGGCGGAGCTTCTGCGGCTGGCCGGTCCTGCGCGGCAACAACGTCGGCAATGATGATGCGGCCCATCGGGCCCGTCCCGGCGAGCGAGCTGAGGTCAATGCCAAACTCGCCTGCCAGCCTCCGAGCCCGCGGCGAAGCCGAGTGCCGTCGTGTTTGCGTACGGCCGTTCGGCTCGGCGCCACCCCCAGGCTGGGTCGCTATTGCGGCCGGCGTGGGGTACGCCGGTGATGTTGCGCCCATGTCATCGGCGTCCGCTGCCGGCCCGGCAGAGGATCCCTCAGGAGGCATCTGCTCACCCGGCTCGCCCAGCACCGCGAGGACCTCATGTTCTCCCACCTCGTCGCCGGTTGCATAGAAGGTTTTCAGCACTTGCCCGCTAATCGGTGCCTCGACGTCGATAGTCGCCTTAGCCGTTTCCAGCGTCACCAGGATGTCTCCTGCGGTGACGTCGGAGCCCTCGGTGACATTCCACTCGAGGACGACGGCGTCCTCGCCAGCATTCCCTGTGGTCGGTACGCGAACGTCGGTTGCCATGCTCCTCCACTCATGAGCGAGGGAAGCGCTCAGGTGAAAATTGGGCGCCAGTACCTTAACTCTTGAGAGCGCAATGTACTCATAGGAGAAGACAGGAGCTGTCATGACCCCTAGCCGTTCAGCCATGGTGACGGGGGCCGCCCGCGGAATCGGCAGGGCGATCGCTGAACGGCTTGTGGCAGATGGCTTGGGAGTCTCGGTAGCAGATCTGCCCTCTTCGAAAGATCAGGTGGACGCAGTGGTCGCCGACCTCGGCGGCCCCGAAGCTGCCCTCGGCCTCTCAATCGACGTGACCGATGCTGAGAGCGTGGAGACGGCAGTAAGTGCCCACGTCCAGCACTTCGGCGGATTGGACGTGATGGTGGCGAACGCGGGCATCGCGCTGACTTCTCCACTTCTGGAGACGACCGCCGAGCAGTGGCAGCTGACGATGGACGTCAACCTCGGAGGGGTGTTCCACTGCTATCAGTCGGCGGCCCGGCAGATGATTGCCCAGGGCCAGGGTGGTCGGATCATTGGTGCCGCCTCGGTCGCCGCGCATCGAGGGGGCAAGTGGCAGGGCGCCTACTCAGCGTCCAAATTCGCCGTACGCGGCCTGAGCCAATCGGTCGCGCAGGAGCTAGCTCCACACCAGATCACCGTGAATGTTTACAGCCCGGGTGTGGTGCATACACCCATGTGGGAGGGCATCGATGCGGAGATGACGCGGCGCCGTGGTACCGAGCTCGGCTCGGAGATGGCCGGCATGGTCGCCGGGATCCCGTTGGGTCGGCTGGAGACACCGGACGACGTGGCCGGCGTTGTGTCGTTCCTCGCCTCACTCGATGCGGGTTACATCACCGGGCAGTCGATCGTCGTCGACGGCGGGATGTGGTTCTCGTGATCTTGCACCATGCAGCAACAGCCCAGCAGGTTGGAGAACACCGGTGAAGCTCTACTTGGATACTGCGGACCGCGCTGCGGCGGAGTCATTGCTCTCGACCGGCCTGTTTGCCGGCGTCACGACCAATCCCACGATCTTGAAGCGTGCCTCCAAAGGCGTTCGTGATCTTCGGGAGATCTATCGCTGGGCCACTGATGCGGGCGCCCGCGAGGTCTTTCTGCAAGCCTGGGGAGAAGACCCTGCCACACTGATCAAACGCGGACAGCGGCTGCGGGACTTTGGTCGGGAAGTGGTGATCAAGTTCGTCGCGACGCGCGCCGGCTCGACTGCCTGTACCGCGCTGGCCGCCAGAGGCATACCCACGCTGCTGACCGCGATCTACGACCCTGGGCAGGCAATCGTTGCCGCGGCTGCCGGTGCCACCTACATCGCGCCCTATCTGGGGCGGCTGAACGATGCGGGTCGGCAAGGGATTGCAGAGGTGGTGGCCATGCACGAGGTGCTCGTCGCCACCGGCAGTACGACGAAGGTGCTGCTGGCTAGCATTCGCAACGTCCCGGACATGGTTGCTCTGGCCCGCCACGGCGTCGACTGCTTCACCATGGCGCCGGATGTCGCGGAACAGTTCTTCACCGATCCGACCACTGCCGAGGCGGCGCGTACTTTCGAGGACGCCGTCCGCGAGACCTCAGCATGACGGCCGAGTTCGGCGCCGCGGCAGCGGTCGTGGTCGCGGGCGACGCACTCATCGACCTCACCCCGACCACGACGGTTCGTGGTCAGCTCGCGTACGAGCCTCATCCAGGCGGATCGTGCCTCAATGTTGCTGTCGGCCTGGGCCGCCTCGGCGTACCGACGGCATTTCTTGCCAGGCTCTCCAGCGACGCCTTCGGCCAAATGCTCCGGGCGCACCTGACAGCCTCAGAGGTCCAACCTACGCACTTCGTCGACACGGATGATCTGACGACGCTGGCCGCCGTCCATCTGCGGGGCGGCCAGGCGACGTACTCCTTCCATGCGCGGGGGGCGGCCGATCGCGGACTGTTGCCGGAGCACCTGACGCCGCTGCCTGACCAAGCCGCCCTTCATCTTGGCTCGATCGCTCTGATGCTCGAACCGGTGGCTACCACGCTGGAATGGCTGCTGCAGCGAGAGGCCGGGCGCCGGGTCGTCAGTCTGGATCCCAATGTTCGGTCGGGGTTGATCTCGGACCGTGTGGCGTACCTGGATCGTTTCGAGGGCTGGCTGCGGTTGATCGACATCTTGAAGGTGAGCGAAGAGGATCTGGCCTGGTTGTATCCGCGCCGCGCCCAGGACGAGGTCATTGCGGACTGGCACGACGCCGGCATTCCTCTCGTCCTCGTAACGCATGGCGAACACGGGGCTGTTGCCAGTACACCGTCGGGGTCGACGAGCGTCGAGGCTCCGCGGGTCGCTGTCGTGGATACGGTCGGCGCCGGGGACGCGTTCATGTCTGGGGCCCTCGCGCACCTGTATGAACGACGCCTGCTGTCCCGGGATGGCCTGCGGTCCTTGGACGTCTCGGGCCTCACCGAGCTGCTGGAGACTGCCTGTCTCGTCGCTGCCGACACCTGTACGCGGGCTGGGGCAGAGCCGCCCCGCCGCCGCGAGCTCGACGCGCGCTCTTCTGGTGCTCCGCGCGAGGTCACGCTCGGTTTGGCCGACCTCGTGGAGCGCGCTCGCGCGCTGGCGGTGCCTGGTCAGCGGCACTTGCTTGGCATCATCGGAGCCCCAGGTGCCGGGAAGAGCAAGGTCGCCCAGGACATCGTTGACAAGCTCGGCCCTGATCTGGCCGTGCTTGTGCCCATGGATGGCTTCCATCTCAGCAACCAAACCTTGATCGCTTTGGGTCGCCGTGGTCGAAAGGGGGCCTGGGATACGTTCGACGCGGACGGTTATGTCCAGCTGCTCCGCCGGCTCCGAAACCAAGAGGAGGAGATCGTGTACGCCCCCCACTTCGACCGCGACGTGGATGAGTCCATCGGCTCCGCGCTGCCCATTCGCCGTGAAGTGCCTCTCGTCGTGACCGAGGGCAATTATTTGTTGTGCGACTGGGGTGGTTGGGCTGGCGTTGCGCCACTGCTGGACGAGAGCTGGTATCTGCAGCTGGACGACGCAATCCGACTGCAGCGGCTCGCCAACCGTCATCACATGCACGGAATGAGCCACGAGGAGGCTGATACCTGGGCTCGTACGACTGACCAGGACAACGCCGTCCTCATTGCGCAGAGCATGCCGCGAGCTGATCTGGTCATCACCATGGCCGAGTCATGAAGGCCGTACGTTACGAGGCGCCGGGCGACTTCGCCGTCACCGATGTGCCGATGCCGCAAGTCGGACCGCTCGACGTGCGGATCAAGATCCACCAAAGCGGAGTCTGCGGCACCGACGTGCACCTGCACCACGGGACCTACATCGGCGTCTATCCCCTAACCCCGGGGCACGAGACGATTGGTGAGGTCGACGAGGTTGGGGCTGAGGTCACTCGCTTCCGCCCTGGGCAGCGTGTGACGGTCAACCCGAACATCTACTGCGGCCACTGTGAGTACTGCCTGGCCGGTCAGCTCGTTCGGTGCGCCAACACTGAGGGCATGGGCGTCCATCGGCCCGGTTTCTTCGCCGAGTACGCCAGCGCGGACCACCGGCAGGTCTTCTCGGTGGACGGGCTTGAGCCGGACACGGCCGTGTTCTCCGAACCCAGCGCGTGCGCCATGCATGGGCTAGAAACTCTTGATCTGCGTCCGGGTGGCAGCGCTCTGGTTCTTGGTGCCGGCCCGACCGGGTTGCTCTTGGCTCAGCTGATTGGCAGCGGCGGGGCGACTTCGGTCACCGTTGCCGACATTGTGCCGTTCAAGCTCGAGACTGCCTCGGGGCTCGGCGTGGACAACACCGTCCACATCAGCGAAGACGCCGCCGCGAATATCGACATACTGCGGGACGCCTCACCCAATGGGGACGGCTATGACGTCGTCGTCGAGGCGACCGGCGTTACCGCCGTCGGCAACATCTGCGTGCCGCTGACCCGGAACGGTGGCACCGTGCTTGTCTACGGCGTCACGCGCCCCGACGAGCGGCTCTCGGTCAGCCCTTTTGAGCTCTTCCGCCGGGAGATCACGATCAAGGGCTCGTACGCGGAGATGACCTCCTTTGCCGCTGCCATTGCCGCCCTGCGTACCGGACGGGTCCGTACCGACGGGATCATCAGCCACCGCTTCCCTCTTGATGACTACGGAAGGGCTTTGGAGACGCTGGCGTCTGACCCAACCGCCCACAAGGTCCTCATCGTCGTGGCAGATTCATAGGAAGTCTGAGCGGGTCTATGCCGATTCATTCGCGGCGTCGCGCCAACGCTGGAAGCGGTGCGGGTCACCGACGACTACTGCGTACGGATTCAGTGCCATCATCCTCGCGTAGTCGGCCTCGTTCTCACCGGTGAACACGAACAGCTTGATGTGGGCCTGCTGGTAGCGGCGCGCGACATTCACGGGGACCACGAGTTTGGCGTACACAGCGGTGCCTGTCTTCTTGATAGTGGACACCGACGGCCAGCCGCCCGTCCCTAGGGTGACCAGCGCATAGCTGATTCGATGCGAGGAGTCGGCGGCGTCAAGTCTCTTGATCTTGTTCAGCGCGACAAGCCGACCGGATGTCGCTTCCACCTGGACCCTGGAGTTCTTGATGGCGTTCCAGAACTGCTTGGCCTGGGCGTTGCTGATCGAGGCTTGCTTGATCTCCAGAGCGAACGACTTGCCGAACGAATTGCCGTACCGGAGCAGATCGACCAAGCGGATCAGTTTCTGGTCCCCGACGTCGGTGCGGCACTTGGTGCTGATGGAAGACCACAGCCATGAGGAGACCGTGCCTTTGCAGTTGGTGATTCGGTCCAGCGTGGCATCGTGCAAAACGATCATGGTGCCGAGGGAGTCGCGATCGGAACCATCCTTCGTCCAGCGGACATCGGCATCCAGCACGTCGGCACGGTTTCGCACCGCGTACTGATAGGCAGGCAATGTACCTTCGGCGTACTTCGATGTGCTCGCGCCGCGGTGGGGCACCAGGACTTCGTCCATTGAATCGGCGTGCGCCGTCTGCGGGACGACGATCAGGACAACGGCGGCGGCAAACACGGCGCTCAGCACACGAAGGCGGTTTGTCATGGCTCTCCTCACTACGGGGGAAGGGGGGAAGTTGAGAGCAAACGCGCCACTCTAACTAGACGCCGATGAGCCCGCGCAAACCGACACGCCCACGGAGTAGTGAGTCGTAATGCGAGCTCCGCAGCTGCACTGCTGCGGCCATGGGAGCTGGCGGCCGACCACGACGCCGGCGATGATGGCGTACGTGACGACGGAAACCGGGGTAGTGACCATGATCATCATGGTGCTGCTCGCCGGCTACCTGCTGACCCGCCGGGCCGCAGACTTCGCCAAGGCCGAACCAAAGTCCCCCCAGCCGACCACAAGATCACGCACTGCTGCGTGACACAGGTAGAACGCATCGAAGGGCAGGGAATATGAGTACAACGAGCGACATCGGAGGAAGGATCAGACTCGGCGTTATTGGGGCCGGGCGGATCGCCCAGGTGGCGCACATGCCCGCCCTTGCCAAGGCCAAGAACATCGAACTGGTCGCGATTAGCGATCCCAGCGAGACCCTGTCCAGCGGTGTAGCCGCCAAGTACGGCATCAAGCCCTTCACCAACACCGAAAGGCTCCTCGCGGAGGACCTTGATGCAGTCCTCATCGCCACTCCAGACCGGTTCCATCACCCGCTCGGCATGCTTGCTCTGAAGGCCGGCAAGCACGTCCTCATGGAGAAACCGCTTGCCGGGACTGTGGCTGAGGCTCAAGAGCTCGCCGATCTCGCGGCTGCCGCCGGCCTCCGCCTCCAGACCGGAGCCATGAAACGTCACGACCCGGGCCTCGCGTTCGCCAAGGCGCACATCGACCGGATCGGGCCCATCTTGAGCTTCATTTCCTACTACCGCGTCATGAGTAGCCTGCGCCCGGCCACCGAGGCCACGCTGTTCCCCGGGGTCGTCGTCGATCAACAGGTCCGCAGGATAGAGAGCACTTTCAAAGCCGAACGCGCGCGCTACCTGCTGGCCACCCACGGCGCACACCTTTTCGACGGTCTTACCTACTTCGGTGGCCCTGCCACCTGGGTCAGCGCCCGCGTCGGCAACGTCGGCGATGACTACACCTGGCATGGAGCGGCGGGCCTGGCCGACAGTAACGGCCTGGTCTCCTTCGAGATTTCCGCTGCTGTCCACGGCAATTGGGCCGAGGGCACCGACATCTACGGCGCCTATGGCCATATCAAGACACGGTCCCACTTCCCCTTCTTTAAGCGGGCCAGTGACGTAGAGGTCCACATTGAAGACGACGGCGTCTCCGTGGTCCCGCACTTCGGCGACACCGACGCGTACAAGCTGCAGGCCGAGCACTTCGCCGATGCCATCCTGACTGGTCAGCCTGAGAACCCGGCGCCAGCCGAAGGCGTCGCGGCCGTCCGATGGATCGAGGCGGTCGCGGAATCCTCCACAAACGGCGGCCGTGAGGTGCAGCTTTGATACCGAGCGCCAGCGGCGCGACCACTGAGGTGGCCAGCGAGCGCAATCGCCTGCTCGGTGCGTTCGCGAGGATCTACAGGCGCGACAGCGCCGACGCCCTGGCTGAGGCGTTCGTGGCCGACCAGCTCGTTCAGGTCCAGCTGAACCTTTCCGCCCTCGGCATTCCCACGATTCCCACGGCTCAGGCGCTCGCCGACCTCGACACCACAGCCATTGAGGCTGCATTCACCTCGCGGGGGCGGGTGATCTGGGGCGTCTCAGCGACCTATAACACGGCACATCCCGACCCCCACGTACGGGAAGAGACGACTACCAAAGCAGCGTATTTCATCGCCAGCCTGGGCGCGCTGCAGCCCATCGCTGCCACGCTGTGTACGGGAACCCGCGACCCTGACAATATGTGGCGCCCACACCCGGACAACACTATGGAAGCGGCCTGGATCGATATGCGGCGCGCTCTCGACGAACTCATTCCCGCTGCTCGGCACGCAGGCGTGCTCCTCGCAGTCGAACCTGAGCCCGGCAATGTGGTCATCGGCACAGCCGAGGCCAAGCGGCTGGTCGCGGAGCTTGGTGTCGACGCAGAACAGATCGGCTTCATTCTCGATCCAGCGAACCTTGTCTCCGCATCTCCCCCTCAGCAGCACGAACGACTTCTCTCCGAGGCCTTCCAAGAACTGGGAACGAAGACCATTTGCGTACACGCCAAGGACATCCAGCCCTGGGTCCGCACGCTGAAGGGCGGCCAAGGCGTTGACTACGACCTCGTTGGACGGCTCTATCACGCTTTACCGAACCAAGTCCCGTTCATCATTCAGGACGCCACCGAAGATGAGCTGCCCCAGGTTCGGGATTGGCTCGTTCGCCGCCTCAACGCGACCGCTCCGCAATGAGTAGCCACGAGGATTACGTCCAGCGCGCATCAGTCGAGATCCGCAACCCTGCCGCCGAACAGCTGCTGCTGCTCCTGCACGGCCTGGGCGGCGATCGGAACCAGCCGCTACGCCTGATCGAGGGGTGGCAGCGCGACGACCTGGCCATCGTGGCCCCCGACCTCCGCGCGCACGGAAAGACTGACCAGCTCGGTGACGCCGACAACTACCAGCTCGACAGCATGGCGAATGACGTCCTCGCTTTACTCAACCACCTCCAGCAGCTGCATAAGCCGACCTACATCGCTGGTATCTCCCTGGGAGCAGCTGTCGCGCTGCGGATCGCGCTCCGCAGACCTCCGAACCTCCGAGGCCTCGCCTTCATTCGTCCGGCGTTCTCCGACATCCCCTACCCGACCAACCTCGAGCCACTCGCCCGCATCGCGCCCCTGCTGCCATTAGGAGCCGAGGGACGCAGCCGGTACCTCCAGTCCGACACCTACCAGGCGGTCGCGGCAGCCTCACCATCCGGGGCGGCCAGTCTCATTGATCAATTCGACAAACCAGCCGCCGCTGAACGGGCCGACCGGCTCCGCGTCATCCCCGGCGACACAGCCTGGACCGCTACCGAGGAACTCCAAGCCGTGACCGCGCCAACCATCGTGCTTGGCGCTGACCGCGACCCAGTCCACCCCATTGCGCTCGCCCGACGGTGGGCCGATCTTCTTCCCAACGCGATCTTCCACCAGGTGCCGGCTCGCGACGAAGATCCGGACGGTTTCGAACACGAGACACAGCGGTTAGTCCGCGACCACATTGTGCAGACCCTGCAGCTCGACAGCGTCCGGCGTGATTATGAAATCACCGGGCGAAAGCAGCGCCGCGCATAGCCAAATTCGGCAGCGAGCGGAATGCGATGGCGTGGTGCCAGAATTCAGTGGTGGGTCGGCTGGAGGAGCCGCGCGAGCACAATGGGCCGTACGGGTCACTTCCTTCTATAGCCGCGCCTCTCACGAGGTTGATGGGCCGTGCATCTGAGCTCCAGGTCCTCAGCGACATACTCCGCAGAGCCCGCCTGGTGACGCTGACCGGGCCGGCCGGCGTGGGCAAGACCCGAACGGCCGTCGAGCTTGGTCGTGGTCAGTTGCGGCAGCGGGCCGACGGTGTCTGGTTGGTCGATCTTGCCTCGGTTGGCGCGACCGAAGACGTTGCGGCTGAGGCGGCGCGTGTGCTCGGTATTCGCGGCGCGGTGCGGGACGCCGCGACTGATGTGGTGCGGCGGTATGTGGCCGATCGGGACGTGTTGCTGCTGCTGGACAACTGTGAGCATGTGCTCGACGCGTGCGCCGAGCTCGGCATGACGTTGCTCGGTGCCTGCCCGAACCTTCGTATTCTGGCGACGAGCCGGGAGCCGCTCGGCATCACGGGCGAGGCGGTGTGGAGGCTGGACCCGCTTCTGCCCGAGCATTCTTACCGCCTGTTTTTGGAGCGGGCCAGGGAACGGGGTGCGGAGCTGGTTCCGGATGAGGACTCAGAAGTCGCCATCCTTAACATCTGCGCCAGGGTCGACCACCTCCCGCTCGGCATCGAGCTGGCGGCTGCCCGAGTCAGCATGATGTCGCCGAACGAGATCGTCGCCAGTCTCGACGCCCAGTTGGGTGAGCTGGGCCGGCCGCGGCGGCCTGCACCCGCGCACCACCGCAGCGTTCGAGCCGCGGTCGAGTGGAGCTACACCCTTCTCGATCCTGTCGAGCAGGCTGCGTTTCGAAGTCTTGCCGTGTTTGTCGGCGGATTTGATGCCGACGCTGCCCGCGCCGTCGCCCCCAACATGTCGCTTGATGTGCTCGCCCGGCTGGTGGACAAGTCGCTGATCACGGTGGTTCCTGCCGGGCAGCATCGAACCCGATATCGCCTTCTGGACACGATGCGGGCGTACGCGTCGGAGCAGCTCGCGTCAGCCAACGAAGTGGCCGCCGCGCGGGCTCGGCATCTGCGGTACTTCTCAGCGATCGGCATTCCGGTCGAGTACGGGTTTATGCCCGCACGGGTGGTCTCGCTGTTGGAATCGTGGGCGGCCGACTACGACAACGTGCGCGCAGCGCTCGAGTGGGCTGCGGCCTCGGAGCCGTGCGTAGCTATGCGTCTGCTCGCCGAGACGAAGGACCTCTTCTTCATTCTGGGTCAAGCAGACGGGGGCCGGTTGGCAGAAATGATCTTGCAGCAGTGTCCGGAGCGGAACCGCTATCGAGTGTGGCTCATGATCGCGGCTGGCCATCTCGCATTCCAGCTCCGCAATGTTCCCGACGCTGCCGGTCTGATGACACAGGCTGCGGAGATAAGCGTTGAACTGGGCGAGCGCGCCGCCGAGGCTGCGGCGCATTTGTTCCTCGGGCTGCAGCAAACGATCGCAGGCGCGCCCGACAAGGCACGCGGCCATCTCACGACCGCCCGCGCCATCCAACAGGAGACAGGCGATCTGATCGGCGAGGCGCGAAGCACAGCCGTACTCGGACTCAGCCACGCGATGGAGGGTGATGCGGCCCGCGCCCGTGACCTCCTCGAGGCGGCGCTCGCGATGGGCCTGGCAGCCCAGGACCGGTGGAGTCAAGGTGTGGCGAACCTCTATCTCGGCATCCTGGCCGAGTCGTCAGCCGACCCGCAGGCCGCGTCGTCGTACTTCCGCAAGGCCATCGAGTGCCAGCGGCCCTACGGCGACTCCACCCTGCTTCCGGTGGCGCTCCTCGGCCAGGCAAGCGTGCTGGCCCGGCGTGATCCGGCGACCGCACTCCAGGTTGCCGCCGCCGCCTGGGCCGTGCGAGCTCGCAACGGCGGCGAGTTCGCGCCGTTCTACCTCGCGTTCGCGGAACGGATCCGCGCCGCGGCGGCCGCGAGAGTCGGCAGCGACGCCGACCGGCTTTGGAGAAATGGTTCACGGCTGATCGTCGACGACGCCATCGCGCTGGCGTTCGGCACGACGCGACCGCGGACCTCCCAGCCCCTCGGGATCAGCACTCGTGAAATCGAGGTCGTCCGGTTCGTCGCTGAGGGTCTGTCGAACAAGGAGATCGCGGCGAGGCTCCACCTCTCGGTTCGTACCGTCGAGACTCACGTGCGCCACATGCTGACCAAGACGGGCCTGGTCAACCGCACCCAGCTCGCGACCTGGGCACGCGAGCGGGGTGAATGAAGAGAATCAGTAGCGAATCCGTAATCGCACTGATTTCGCCGCCGGCACCGATTCGTACGGTGAATCCAGACCAGCCCGACGGAGTGACATCTCCGCGGCCGCAAACACAAGGAGGACAGTCATGCCGTGGATCACGGTCGGCACACCGCCGTTCAGGATCGAGCAGTATGACAAGGTGCTCGCCCAGCTGGGCGAGGAACCCGCCGGTCTCCAGGCGCGCTATGTCGGTACCGACGACGACGGCAAGCTCCGGATCGTCGGCGTCTGGGAGTCGAAGGAGCACGCCGACCGGTTCTTCGCGGAGAGGCTCGGCCCGATGCTCGCCAAGGCGCTCGGATCCGAACCTGTCGGCAGGCCGGAGGCCATCGGGATCGACGTCGCACACAGCTACGTCCGCGAGCCGGTCGCCTAAAGGCGCCAGCAGCTGCGTGTCTTCATCCCACTTAGCATCACTACTCGAGCCGTGCGTCGTCTGCCGATAGCGCGGAGTTCGAGGAAGTGAAGCTAAGTGGCGTGGGGACGCGGGCGAACGTGCCCTCAGCGTGGCTCAGCCCGCGGCCGGTCCGTCGACGTTCACGCCGAAGCCGAGTGAGATCGTTGCGCGACGTGGAGACAGTATTCGGCCGTCATGCTGCCACACGTATGTCTCCCCAGCGATTCAGTGTGCCGTGCCAGATGGCCCGGCCGTCCTTCATTCTGGTCCGTGCTCCGATTCGTTGGAGCCAGTGGACCGAGATGCAACCACATGAGAACGGCTCGGAGTAAGTAGCACAATTTGGCGCCTTGTCAAGGCGCCGAACCGTGTGAAGGGAGGTCTCAGCCAGTGGGACGTTTACAGCTGGGGGCATGCCGACGTTCAATGGAGGTCTGCGAGTACTTGGATCTAGAGGGGGTTCCAGGTGCAGGCTTTCCCACGATGGACCGGTTGGGCTCTCGCCGGAACGTTGCTGTTCACGCCTGCGGCCTGTGCCGTTGAACGGCCGCCATCGGCTGGGCCGCCACGGCAGTCCAGCAGTCCCATAGTTGTGAAGCCAAAGCCACACGAGACTACGGCTTCAGCGCGGCCCGCCCAGAAGAAGTTGACGGCGGTCGAGCGCCCGTTCACCCCGAAGGAACAGAAGAGGATAGTGCGGCGACCCGCCCCGAAGAAGCCGCGGGCGGCGGCGCCGCCGCCCGACCACATCGTGGTCGTGATCTTCGAGAACAAGCACCGCACCAGCGTGATGGGCAGCGGGCAGGCGCGATACCTCGACAAGCTCGCGGCCAAGGGCGCCAGCATGACTCACTCGTACGGTGTTACCCACCCCAGCCAGCCGAACTATCTGGCCTTGTTCTCCGGCTCGACCCAGGGAGTGACTGGCAATGGGTGCCCTCAGCATTTTCGAAAGGCCAAGAACCTGGGCCATCAGCTCCGTAAGTCGGGACGGAGCTTCGTCGGATATGCCGAATCGCTGCCCAAGACCGGCTTCCGCGGATGTGCATCTGGTCAATACCTCCGCAAGCACAACCCATGGGTCAACTTCGGCACGTTGCCGGCAAGCACCAACCGGCCTTTTACAGACTTCCCGCGCGACTACCGCAAGCTGCCCACTGTGTCGTTCGTGAGCCCAAATATGTGTCATGACATGCACGATTGCTCGATCCGCACTGGCGACCGTTGGATGAAGAAGCACTTCGACCGGTACGCGCGCTGGGCCCAACGCCACAACAGCCTGCTCGTCGTGACCTTCGACGAGAACGCTGGCGGAACAGTCAAATCGATCCCGACCATCATCGTCGGCGCGAACGTACGCCCGGGTGTCTATACCGAGCGGCTCAACCACTACGGCCTGCTCCGCACCATCGAGGACGTGTACGGGCTGCCCGCGCTTGGCCGCGCCGCAACCGCATCCCCACTGAAGACCATCTGGAAGAGCTCGCCGATTCCCCGAGGGCGTCGCTAGGGCCGATCTAGAGGTTGGTCATGCGTTCCCCGGCTTCGTTGTAACGGCCACCTTGCACCTGGATCTTGGACGCGGCTTCCTCGATCTCGGCGAGCTCTTCGGCCGACAGTTCGATATCGGCGGCGCCCATGTTCTCCTCCAGCCGGTGCAGCCTGCGCGTACCCGGGATCGGGACGATCCAGGGCTTCTGCGCCAGCAGCCAGGCCAGGGCGATCTGGCCTGGGGTGGCGCCCCTGCGTTGCGCGATGCTGGCGAGAAGATCGACCACGGCTTGATTGTGCTGGAGTGCCTCCGGGCTGAAGCGCGGGATGGTGCTACGGATGTCGTTGGTCGGATCGAAGTTGGTCGACGCGGAAACGGTGCCGGTAAGGAAGCCCTTGCCGAGCGGGCTGAAGGGCACGAAGCCAATGCCGAGGTCTTCGCACGCAGCCAGCACTTCCTCCTCGGGACGCCGCCACCACAGCGAGTACTCGCTCTGCACCGCGGTCACGGGCTGGACGGCGTGTGCCCGACGGATCGTCCCGGCGGCCGCCTCCGACATCCCGAAGTGCTTCACCTTGCCGGCTGCGATGAGTTCCTTGACCGTGCCCGCGACATCCTCGATGGGCACGTCGGGGTCGACTCGGTGCTGGTAGTAGAGGTCGATGGCGTCGACGCCCAGCCGCTGCAGCGAGCCGTCGACGACCTGCTTGATGACCTCGGGACGGCTCGTAACGCGCCCTCTTGGCTTGCGTTCGACCGGATCGATGTCCCACCCGAACTTGGTGGCGATGACGACTTGGCCCTCGTACGGGGCGAGCGCCTCGCCGACGAGTTCCTCGTTGGCGTATGGACCATAGATCTCCGCGGTGTCGAAGAAGGTGACGCCGCGGTCCACAGCGGTGTGAATGAGCGAGATCATCTCCTTCCGGTCGGGCTTGTCGCTGTAGCCACCGGTCATGCTCATGCAGCCCAGCCCGATCGCGGAGACCTCCAGGCCTCCCGTGCCCAACGTGCGCTTGTCCATGGTTCGTGCTCCTGTCGTCGTCGAAGGGGCAGCTGAATGGCCGTCCCATGAAAATCTGGCCCACCTAGAAGCGGGTACTGCTACGTGCAAGGTCTGTGCACGGTCACGCGGCCGGGCGGACCGGATTGACGACCACCTCGGAGTAAAGGGCATAACCCAAAGCGTTGGCGGCGAGGATGTCGAGGCGGGCGTTGCGGACCAATGCGGGGGCTCCGGTCATCGCGTCGAGAAAGGCGTTGGACCACGGGCCGCACCGTCTTCGGCATCGACTGCTTCGGGGACCGCCTCGTCGGTCTACCGGCGATCCGGGCGAGGTCGAACAGGTGGTCACGTTCGGCCTCATCGAGCTGAAGGGCGTTCGCTACGGCGTCGAGCACGGTGTCCGACACCCCGCCGAGGTTGCCCCGCTCCAAGCGGGTGTAGTACTCGCTGCTGACGCCGGCCAGCATCGCGACCTCACCACGGCGCAGCCCGGGCACCCTGCGCTGGCCGCCTTGAAGGGGAACTCCCGCCTGCTCGGGAGTGACCTTCGCCCGACGCGAGGCAAGGAATTCGCGAACCTCGTTCCGGTTCTCCATACGGGAGACGGTAGTCGGCCGAGCGGGCCGATGGGAGCCCCTGCCAGTACCCCCCGGCAATACCCCGTCATCGGTGAGCAGCTCGGGCGCTACCGTCGAAAGCGCACTGAGAAGGCCGAACAATGGTCGGGGTGAGAGGATTGAACCCGCCCGGCGAAACCGCTCCGAATAGCAGGTTCGCGGCCGCGTAGCCGCCTTGCGTGCCGGGGTACCAGATGTTCATGATCGCTGGAACGTGTTCGGCGGCGCAGCAGATCCAGCGGCCGCCCGTTCATCACGAGCAGCGCCGCTAACAGGGCGGTCAAACAATCATCCCGTGCCTGGACTACTGGTCGCGCCTCCTCCGGCGTCCTCATTCGTACCCCCGCCCCCAGTCGTGCCCTTGTCTCCCTTGTTATCCGCGCCGGTTTGTTTGCTATCCGTCCCGGTTCGTTTGCTATCCGTTCCGGTCTGCTTCTTGTCCGTCCCGGTTTGGGTTTTGCCGCTCCCGTCTCCTTCGGTCTGCCCGCTCCCGCTGTTCTTTTGACTCTTGCCACCCTCCTTACCGCTGTCTTTACCGCTGCCGGTTTCCTGCCCTGTTCCCGTGGACTCCGCGCGGTCTGGGGAGCTGCCGCCGGTGGGGTGATCTGTCGTGACTGATCCCGTCGGGCCGACCGACTCCGATCCGATGGTGGAGCCGGGGGTTGTAGATCCAGCTGATTCCGCCGGACTTGCGGTGTCAGCTGTGCGGGCAGCTACGGATGACGTCGGGCTTGCGGTGTCAGCAGGGCTGGAGGTGACAGATGGCGAATGACTCGGTGACTGCGGAGTGGTTGTCTCCGCGCTGACGGGTGTCTCTTGGACCGGCTTCACGGGCTTGGGCGGCAGAATCCTCACGCCAGTTGGTTTCGAAGATTTCTTCCCTGTGGTGGGGTCGACCACGGTGAACGACTTGATGGCACTAGGCGCAGGCTTAACGACGATGACGTTCTGTGCATCGAAACCTGGCCACGGGTTGCCCTGGTAGGGGTGTGGTAGATCGGAGCGGGGCGGCGTCAACGGGTTGCCGCAGAAGCATTTGACAGCGGGTACCCCGTGTTTGTCGACGAGCACGGCAGTGCCCGCCTGGAGGATAGAGGAAAAGGTCGTTGCATGGCCGCCCACGAAGCCGTGATTCGTGACGCGTGTATCTGCTCGAAGGATGACTGGCGTCAGCTGAGCCACGAAGGACGGTACCTGATCCAGGCTCATCCCCACGGCGCCGGCCCAGGCGGCTCCTTTGTCCGGATGGGTTTGGAGGAAGTCAACTAGCCTCGCCGCATCACAGCTCGTCTTGCGTCGAGTTCCACCGTAGAGACCTGGGATGTCACCTTTCACCGCGCCCGTAGCCTTGGGCTTCCGTGTCACCGGCGCGTCTGGCTCGACGCCCTCGAGAAACGGGTTCACGGCAGTGTCGACAGACTCGGGAATCTCCTCGCCGGACGCCTGATCAGGCGTGGTCGTGGGGTTGACGGCCCAGATGGCAAACCCAACAGCCAGTATGGAGATGAGCAAGAGCAATGGAACAAGAAGTCGACGCGCCCGACCGGGACGAGGGCGTGAACGGGCTTCGACAGGGGGCGCGTCTGCTCGCTCACCAACGCGCCGGCTTCCGCCGATTGCGCCGTCGGGCTGCACCTGGTGGTCGCCAGAAGAGCGATTAACTGCTTCGTCTTTCTCATGCGACGCGAGGATGTTGTTGACCACGGCATGCCCACGACCCGGACCCTCCTTCTCGTGCGCGGCCAGAACTTCTTGGACGACCGTGAAGAGCGTTGCCGAGTCAGACTTGAAGGACTCGTGCCTGACCCGCATTGCTTGGAGGTGGGACAGTTTCACCAAGGTCTCGGGCAGGTCGGCCTCGCGAGGCATCGTGGCGTCTTCCAACAGCACCGGGATGACCGGGATGTCTTGATCGAACGCGGCCTCGATCTCAAGGCGCACGTAGTCGGCGGTATCACGAATACGAGCAGAGCTCCCCCTGCGCACCTGACCCCATTGGTGGCCGATGAGGACGAGCATGAGGCCGCACTGGGCGACAGCGTGCGAGATCGCCTCAGTCCAGTCCTCGCCCGGTCTGATCGAGTCCACATCCATGAAGACGCGGGCCTCCCCAAGGCGCTCGACGAGACGGTCGTAGAGGCGGCCAGCGAAAGGGCTGCTCTCCTTGCGTCGGTAACTGATGAAAACGCCGGGGGCGTCGGTTGTCATAGGGATCACCACCGTGCCCCTTGTTCAGGCAGGTCAGTCCGGTCTTGTTTTCGTGCAGATCACGGGACGACGCATCTGCATTGCCTCAACGGCCTTATGAAGTAGCGCTGCGATAGCAGCACAATTGTTATGAGTGGTTCGGGCAGTGGCTGATACGCATTTAGGGCCGGATTGCTGCAGCTAGTACGTATTTTTGGTTGCATAAGACGGACGAACGATCCCGGAGACATCTAGCACCGACCTGCTGCAGTACTTTGCTGCTGTGCTCGCGGCCTGACGGCTCCTAGAAACCTGAATGCCTCTATCTGAGCTAGGCGTTCTCTTGTCGGCCTGGACGATTCAAATTGAAGCCCGCCCTGCTGACATACGTGATAGCTGGACCACCGGCTCGCCCACCTCGGCGCCCTGGCCGTCGCCGAGAACGTCGGGTCTGCAAGCGGGCTCCGCGCTGAGACGATCGAGCGCATGGTCGCTGAGTATCTGGCCGGGGCACGGCTTCAGAACTTGGCCGGCATGGGCTCGCGCCAAGAGCAGCGTCCTTCGATTGGTCCGTCAAGCTGGCGAGCGGGTACGCCATCCGCGGCTCAGCGACAGTGAGACCGCTCAGTTGGTTGCACTGTACGAGCAAGGACTGTCACAGAAAAACATTGCGGAGCAGTTGGGCAGAAGCCCCAGTGCGATATGGCATTTCTCGCGTCGTCAAGGTCTCGTTGGGCGGAACCCGGAATAGCTGGCCCGCGTCCCATACTCACGATGGATGCCGCTGCCCTGAACGCTCAGCCACCGCCGGGAATGATCATGCTGGCCATGTCAGCCAAGGTATCCGGCACCAGCCGGTAGTAGGCCCACTTGCCGCGCTGCTCACGGATGAGGATGCCGGTGTCGACCAAGATCTTTAAATGGTGCGAGACGGTCGGCTGGGAGAGCCCGACAGGATCAGTGAGTTCACAGACGCAGGCCTCGCCGTCTTCATGGGCGGCAACCAAGGAGATAAGCCGCAGCCGTGTGGGGTCGGCCAGCGCTTTGAAGCGGGCCGCCAATGTCTCGGCTTCGGAGGCCGCGATGATCTGCCCGACGACTGGTGAACAGCAGTCACGGAGGAGCGGCAGCTCAGTCGGCTCCCGTACCTGCACTGTGGTCGTCGGCATGCCGCAATCATCCCACACATTGACAAACTTCAATGGACAAGCGCTACAATCTCACATCGACAGATATCAATGGGACGGTCAAAGGGGCGAGAGTTGCCATGGTAGGAGGCACGACTTCAGAGGCGCTGCGAGAGCAGGTGCGGGAACGCTACGCTGCCGCGGCGCGGACGGTCACATCCGGTCAGGGGCATGCCACCTGTTGTGGCGACGGGGAAACATGCTGCACTACCAGCGCCGAAACCGAGACTGGCGCGTCGGCGAGCTGCTGCGGGCCGACGGTGCTGGAGGCCGACGACAGCTTCGGTTCGGCGTTGTACCTTGCGGCTGATCGAGCCAGCCTTCCGGTTGCGGCAGTGGCGGCGAGTCTGGGGTGCGGGAACCCGCTCGCGGTTGCGGAGCTGCGGGAGGGTGAGACGGTTCTTGATCTTGGTTCTGGTGGCGGCATCGATGTGCTGCTCTCGGCGAAGCGGGTCGGGCCGTCCGGGTTCGCCTATGGGGTTGACATGACCGACGAAATGCTCGAGTTAGCCCGGTCGAATGCGGCCAAGGCCAGCGCGACGAACGTCGAGTTCGTGAAGGGAACCATCGAGGAGGTTCCCCTGGCCGCCGGGTCGGTGGACGTGGTGATCAGCAACTGCGTGATCAATCTGTCAGTCGACAAGCCGAAAGTGCTGGCCGAAATGTTCCGCGTCCTTAGGCCCGGCGGTCGGATCGGGATTAGCGACGTTGTCGCCGAGGACCACCTCACCCCGGCCGAGCGGGCCGATCGCGGCTCCTACGTCGGCTGCGTTGCTGGCGCGCTTTCAAAGGTTGAATACCTCGAAGGCTTGGCAGCGGCCGGGTTTGTCGACGTCAGCGTTCAGTTCACTCGTCAGGCCGCCGACGGCATGCACAGCGCAATCGTCCAAGCCACAAAGCCGACCACCGTATCTGCCGCTGCAGCGACAGGCTCGATGCCGGCAGCCGCTGCCAATGACTGAACTATCGAGTGACCGACCAGCTCTGCGACATCGCGCCGTCGCCGAGCTGGTCGGCACCGCTTTTCTCGTCATGGCAGTGGTCGGTTCGGGTATTGCTGCCCAACGGCTGTCACCAGACGATGTTGGGTTGCAGCTCCTGGAGAACGCGCTGGCGACTGGCGCCGCCCTGGCTGCGCTGATCATCGCCTTGCAACCTGTGTCGGCGGCGTTCAACCCGGTCGTCACAGCCCTCGAAGGTCTGACCGGAGCACTTGCCGGCCGCCATGCGGTGACCTCGGTCGCCGCCCAGATTTTCGGCGGGCTGGTCGGTGTCGTCGTGGCAAATCTCATGTTCGGCGAGCCCACGGTCAGCCTGTCCACCACTGAGCGCGGCGGTCCAGGCCGTTGGCTGGGCGAGGTGGTTGCCACGACAGGCCTGGTACTGCTTATCACGGCGCTGAGCCGCTCGGGACGGCCCCAGCTGATCGGCTGGGCAGTCGGCGCCTACATCACCGCCGGCTATTGGTTCACCAGCTCCACAAGCTTTGCCAACCCGGCGGTCACTATCGCCCGAATGTTCTCCGACACCTTCGCTGGCATCGCGCCTGCGTCGGTGCCGATGTTCCTGCTTGCCCAGATTGCCGGCGGCGCCATCGGCTACGGCCTGGCCCGGGCCATCTACCACCGGCCAACACTCACTGCTATCACCCAGGAGAATCGACGTGAACTCGACGCCACCGGAGGCCGCAGCTCCCGCCGCTGAGCCCTCCAGCCAGCCAGCGCTAGGCCGTCCTACCGACTACTACCGGTTGGTTGACGACCTTGCTTATACCTATGAAGGCATCTTCTCCCGAGACTCGATCGCCCGAGCTGTTGCCGACGCCCGCGAGGCCTTGGAGCCAACGGCGACCATCCCAGACTTCTTGCCACTCCTGGTCTCCCGGTTCGCGAGGGAGCAGCTCACCGCCGCCGCCCAGGCTGATGGGCGCCTAATCAAACCCGTTCCTGAACTGCTGTTCGTCTGCGTTCAAAACGCCGGCCGCTCTCAGATGGCAGCCGCTCTCGCGCAGCACCTGTCTGCGGGCAAGGTGCACGTGCGGTCCGCTGGCTCCAAGCCCGCCGACAAGATCAATCCGATGGCTGTGCAAGTCCTCGCTGAGCGGGGCATCACGCTGACCGAGGCGTATCCGAAGCCGCTCACCAACGACGTTGTCCACGCTGCCGATGTCATTGTGACCATGGGCTGCGGCGATGCCTGTCCGATCTATCCTGGCAAGCGCTACCTCGACTGGGATGTCGCCGACCCCAACGACCAGCCCATCGACAAGGTCCGCGACATCCGCGACGACCTGCAAGCCCGCATCACCGCGCTGCTACGTGACCTCAACATCTGACAACAAGGAGCCGCTCATGGCCGACAAGCCATCCGTTCTGTTCGTCTGTGTCCATAACGCCGGCCGCTCCCAGATGGCCGCGGGCTTCCTGCGCTACCTCGCCGTTGACATGATCGAGGTCCGCTCCGCCGGCTCGGAACCCGCGGAACGGATAAACCCGGTTGCCGTGCAGGCCATGGCGGAAGAAGGCATCGACATCACCGCCGAGCAACCGAAAATCCTGACCACCGAGGCCGTCAAAGCCTCCGACGTCGTCATCACCATGGGGTGCGGCGACACGTGTCCGTTCTATCCGGGCAAACGCTATGAGGACTGGGTGCTGGATGACCCAGCCGGTCAAAGTATCGAGGTAGTCCGGCCGATCCGTGACGAGATCAGGCGTCGAGTCGAGCACCTCATCGAGAAACTACAATTTACTGCCGCGCGCACCTGATCTTGATCGCTAAACGCGTGGGATCGCTCCCCGTCATTCCCAGGAAGCAATGGCTCCCGCTAGATCATGGGATGTCCCGCTCAGGTCGACTTTCGTGATTGTCAGCTGCTCCCTTGGCTGGTCTAAATGCACGTCCTCGTGGATACGCGGTCGTTTAGGTTCAACCTTGCCTCGGCTGCTGTATGCCGTCTGAGCGTTGTCGGGGTGCCAGGATTTGAACCTGCGACCTCTTCGTCCCGAACTCCGCGCAGGAGCCGTTTGCAGCCTTGTTTACGCCGGACCGGACGCATCTGGATGAAGCCGAACGCGTTCGACAGTGCGGTAGTTGCTGTACTTCGCTGCTGTACTGGCCTTTCTGGTCCGTGTCTCGGGGCAGGCGTTTCGAGGACGTCCGTCCCGTCCGACCCGAGCCTGGAGCTTGTATATGTTGATCAAGGATCTTGCCATTGTTTGGTGTGAGGAAGGATTCCGGCGCCGCGCCAGCCATCTCGAGATGGCAGTAGGGGGCCTGAACCCTACCCCAGACCCTCGATGGCCGTCTTGAGGCGGGAGATGTCGATCGCGGCCGGCTTGGCCGTGGCTGGAGCCGGCAACTGAGGGACCTCTCACCACCAGCCCTGCTTGTGGGCCCAGCGCAACAGGGTCAGGGATATCGCCAACATGATCAACAGCAGGATGGCGAGCGGTACCCAGCGGGTGGATTCGTTGACGATGACGTTCATCCCGAGGACAGAAGACAGCGACGTAATGGGAAGGGTAATCGCCGCGATGACGGCGAGGCGCTCGGCGGCGATGGTCATCTTGGTGTCGGTACGCGCGCGATAGAACTCCGTGACGCCCATCAGAAACACCAGCTGGGAATCGCTGATATGGGCGACGGTTTCGTACTGGTCGAGCACGTCCTTCATCAGCTCCAGGCCTTCGGGCGGTGCAAAGGTGGTCAGCTTGATCGCCCGCCGATAGATCTCGCTGCCTTGAGCAGCCATGGTCTTGATCGTCAGCAGCTCATGTCGAGCCGCGAACAGCTGGCTCAGAAACTCCTGTGGATCCTCCTTGACGTCAGCCATGACCCCCTGCTCCATCAGGCCGACCTCACGAGCGATCTCGGCGACCAGTTCAGATTCCCGGCGTGCGATCGAGGAGACGATCGCGTACGTGAGGCCGAACGGCGAGGTCGCATGCAGCCGTCCGCTCTCCAACCGGGCCGCAACTGCCTCGGTCTCGCGCAGCGCCGCCTCCAGGGGAACCTTGGGGCTCAGCGGCCCATGAACCGTCACCAGGAAGTCTTCGCCAACGAACTGGTCCAGCTCGAGGTAGTGCATGTGGCCGCGTGCGCCGATCTCTGGTGTGTGCACGACGATGAACACATGGTGCGGATAAACATGGAGTCGTGGAATGTGGTTGCGGTTTCGGCTTTCGGCGATCGCCATCGGATGAAAGTGAAAGTCGCGTGTGAGCACCGCCTCGGCGTCGTCGCTCCATTCAGGAATGTCGAGCCAAAGGAATCCATCGGTACGCTTCTGCAGGGCCGGCAGCTCAGCCAGGTCGCGGCTGCTCACGCCTGTGGAGTCGATCCAGCGCAGCCTCATGGCGAGACTCCCTTCCACGTTGTTGTTTCTACACCACGCCGCCATCGATAGCTGCTGCCCCAATGTGCGCCGGACGGCGGAGGACCAGCTGTGAGGTCGGCGAGCCTGTTGCTGGGGCCCGGCGCCGATGGGTCGCGCGGGACGCGTGCTCGAGCCGGACATCGAGCTCACCGCCTTCGTCCGTCGCTACCTCGCCTCCCGACCGGCAGCGGGATCAAGGTACCCGGCACGGACGGCCGCCACAGCGTCGCACAGCCGCGCGACGAGTACGCCGACCTCGCCAGCGTCCTGGCCACCCTTAGATCCGAAGACCCGTTAACCCCCCTGCCTCGCCTTGCCTCGCTCGCCGAGGCGCAGGCCAAGCTGGCCGCGATCCGAGCTAGCGAGGTGTGATCCACGGGCATTCGCCGGTTAGCCTGGGACCCGATGGGGATCCTTACGACCGAGCGGCGGGTGGCGCTTCACCGCCGCGCCCTATGGCTTGAGTACCTCACAGTCGGCTGGAATGTCCTCGAAGCTGTCGTTGCCATCGCGGCGGGGATCCTAGCCGCCAGCGTCGCGCTCATCGGGTTCGGTTTCGACTCTGCCATAGAGGTGATCAGCGCAGTCGGACTGCTGTGGCGGCTCCGCAAAGCGGGGCCGCACGCCCCGGTCAGCGAGGAAAGCGAGGCGGAGAAACGCACCCTCTATGTGGTGGCGACCACGTTCTTCCTGCTCGCCGCCTACATCGCCTACGACGCCATATCCGCCCTGATCCAGCGAGAGGAACCGCTTACCTCCCCGGTCGGCATCGTGTTGTCCGTGCTGGCTCTGGTGGTCATGCCCGTACTGGCATACGCCAAGCACCGCACTGGTCGGGAGATGGGCAGCCGTGCCCTGGTTGCCGACTCCAAGGAAACATGGGTCTGCTCGTATCTGTCGCTCGCGCTGCTCGTCGGCTTGGGCGCCTACGCACTGCTCGGATGGTGGTGGGCCGACCCTGTTGGTGCGCTGGCGATGCTCCCGATCATCCTCTGGCAAGGGTGGGAGACGCTGGCCGAAGCGCGGGAGCCAGTCGAGGCCAACCAAGCACCAGACTGATCACTACCGTTTCTATGGCTGCGCGTGCCTCGATTCTCGGTAGCGACCTCACCGCTCCCCGCACCGTGATGACATGCCCCGCTCGAAACGGACGCGACTCCGGCGCGCCAGCTCCCATCCCGAAACGGGCGACCCGAGCATCCCGAATGTCTATCCAGCCAGCAAGCGCGAAAGGCATGGGTCATGAATGCGGCCTGCCAAACCCGAGTCACCTGGCAACCCGTGTGCCGCTCGCTGGACCTCTCAGCCTCGGACCCGCGGAAGCGTGGCAAACCACTGATGCTGCTGTCCTAGGGCCTGAACGTCTCAATGATATTGGCGCCGTCGTAGCAGCGATGTCCCGCACGGCCGAAAGCGTCACCGGGTTCTGGCCATCGGGGGCGAGGCATGATTTGAGCGTAGCTTGCAAGGAGCAGGGAGGATCCAATGATCGGCACGAGCAAACCGACCCTGCGGTTACGGGGCTCAGGCGCGGACCTTCGGTTACGCGTTGCGACGGCCCCGGATCCGCTCATCACCGTGAACGAGGGTTGCCGCGCGTCGGTCGCCGTGGAGAAAGCCTTGGGCGAGGCGATCCGCGCGGCAATCGCGGCTGGCCACAGCTGGACCGAGATTGGTCAATCGCTGGGCCTCGATGCGCGGACATCTGAAGGTGTGTGGGAGGAGTTCGAGGCATCGCGCCGTTGGATGCGGTCGAGGTTCTGGGGCATCGGTGGGGAGGCGACGTGATGAAGCGCGCTGTGGTGCGGCTGCTCGGTCTTTATCTGCTGTTCGCCGTGATCGGCAGGTTTGTTGAGGGCATGGGCGCGGTCGAGTGCGGCTGCGCTGAGGGGTGCTGGTGTAGGCGTCCGGGACTCAGTACGTTCCGGTGGGTCTTTCCCTGGCGGCATCGATGTTCGTCGGACGTCGCGACAGTTGCCCCGTCCTCCTGATCGCTGGCCAACTTGGTCGCTGGTCACGGGGTCGATGGTCGAGCTTGCTCGATCACGCAGTGACGCCTCAGCCAGGATGTCGTTCCGGCCGTTTCGCGATCTGGCGGAGCTCGGCTATTGAGGTCGACAGGTCGCGTTCTCGACGGCATGCCGGATCGCGGTGCCGTGCATCGCGCTGTGGAGGAGCCTGTCAGCGACATGATCCAGGGTATCGAACGGATGTTCTACAAACTCCAACGCACCGCTCGAGGGCCAGCAGCCCGGGCACGAGTCGACTGGGCGGTGTCATAGGCGATCATCGTGACGCTCCTGCCAGCCAAGGCCGAGCTGCTCGACGGCGTCGCGCTCCTGGTCGGTCAGGTGTCGTACCGCGTGTACTGGATCGCAAGGGCACTCGGGTTCCTGAATTGACCTCGCACTCAAACAGCCGCCGCCGGGTCAGGTGGTCATCTGCACGCGTGGGCATGCCATTCAACCGCGCGGCTAGCTCGCCTACAGCTGAGCCGACCGGATCTCGGCTAGCCGCGCGCGCCGAGGCCAAGACGCTACGCATGCGTCGCAGATGGTCGCGAATCTGACCGGCTCGACTGCCGATGGCTGCTCAGGCCAATGAAAGGGGGATGACACCGGGGTACCGATTTGCACGATCGCGTACGGCACCGAAGAGGGCTATGTCGATCTCGATGGCACGCCGGAACCAGTGCCCGTCGACCGTGAGGAAATGAAGCGGATCGCCGCGGCAACGAACGGGGAGTTTACGGCGGCCACTGCCGATCAGCTGAAAATGGTGTCCAGAACATCGGGTCCGAATGTTGGCTACGAGAAGGCCTACCGCGAGTTGACAGCCGCTTCGCCGGTTACGGCCCGGCCCTCGCCGCCCTGGGCGCGATCTTTCTAGGAGCAAACTGGCCGCCCTAATATTGGTGCGCTCTGAGATTGTCAAAAGGGGCCGTCTCGATGATTCCTCTGCTGTCCTTCCTCGCTCCCGCGCGGCTGTGGCGGCTCCTGCTGATCCCCTTGCTGGTCGGGGGTAACGCGCGCGGGGGCCTTGAGGTGGTGCCTGGTCGGGCCCCAGGAGCTGGATTCGGTGGGCATGTCGATTTGCATTGACTAACCTTGCATTGCATCGCTCTCGCGAGGCTAGTGTGCTGATCATGGCGAGCGTGGCGGAGAATCTGGCCGCGGCGGAGGCACGGATCAAGGCGGATGCTCTCGTGTCGGCGCGATCCGAGCGTAAGCAGTTGCTACCGCTAGCGACTCGCGCTCCATTGACCTGCTTGTGACGGTAGGCGATCGTGTGGAGCAGCACCTTCTGATGCAGATCGCGCTTCACCGGGATGCCCCTTAAGAGGTGAAGCCACACGGCGTGCCTGCGACCTGTCGCTGGCCTTGGGCCGCCTGCTTGGCTCTCCTCGGTGCCGGCAGATCGGCGCCGCGGTGACCTGTCGATGTACTTACTTCGTTGAACGCGTTTGAGAATGATCCAGACCGTAGGGCTGGCCTAAGCGTGTCCACCGGAAGTATTGCTCGAGGACACCCAATCCCGAGGAGCGACTCCCACGACCTCCCATTCCTCAGAACCCATTGCATTGAGTTCGGTTTCGCGTCGTCCCAATTCGCGCGGCAGTTCATAGATCTTGTACTCCCACGTAGGTCAGTCCTGTCCTGTCCGTGCCCATCGGAAGCGGGGAGATGTTCTCCTGCCTCGCGCTGTCGTCACAGCCATCCTTTGCGCTTGAAGATGAAGAAGAGAACCAGGGCGAGGATGATGATGATCAGAGCTGAGGCTATGAAGCCACCTGCCGTCCCAAAGCCGGGGTAGGGCACGTTCTGACCGAAAAAGCCTGTCACCGCCGTAGGCACGGCGACGATCGCGACCCACGCGGTGATCCGGCGCATGTCCTCGTTTTGTCGGACTCCGGTCGATGCTGATTTCTCGGCAGCGATGGTCAAATGCGTCGAGGTCCGCGTCTGGTAGAACTCAATAACGCCATGCAGGAACTCCCGCTGCCCGTCAGCCATCGTCTTGATGACCGCGAACTGATCTGCGAGATCGGCGAACAATGGCGGTGCAGCATCAGGTAGGAAACGGACAAGTCGTGCCATACGCCCATAAGTTGCGCTGCTGTGCGTGGCAATGGTACGCACCGCGAGGAGCACGTACCACGCCTGGAACAGCTCCTCCAAGAACGCTTCCGGATCCTCCATCTCCTCACCGAGCATGACCCGCTGCTCCAGCAGCCCCGACTCCTTCGCGAGGTCGGCGATCAAATCTGACTCGCGTCGGATCATGGCCGAGACGATCCCGTACGACAGCTCGAACGGCGAGGCCATGCGCAGCTGTTTCCCTTCAAGCCGGCGCACTACGGCGTTGGTGTCTTGGAATGCAACTTCGGGAGCCACCGCCGGATTCAGCGGGCCATGGACTGTGACCAGGTAGTTCGGGCCGACGAACTGGTCAAGCTCGACATAATGCACATGGCCGCGCTTGCCGACCTTCGGTGTGTGAAGAACCGAGAACACGCACTCGGGGTAGATGTGAACCTTGGACACGTGATTGCGCTCGACGCAGTCCCGAACCGCGATCGCGTGAAAGCCGAACACCCCGGACAACACATTCACCGCCTGCTGGTCACAGACCGGGATGTCCACCCACACAACGGCGTCCCGACGTTCGAGCAGCCGCGGGAGCTCCTCAACCTCATGTCGCTCCACACCTGCTTCGCAGACAAGCAGGACATCCATACCCTCACCGCCCCTCCGCGTCACGAGGCAGCGCATCCGCGTCCGCGGACGCCGCCATCACAGATCTATTCAACTGCACGCGATGTGCCGCACGCCCGGTCTTAACAACATCTTGACGGCGGCGTGCGCACGAGCACTCCTCAGCCCAAGGCCAGCCGACACCAACCCCGCGGCGGGTTCGAAATCACACGACGCGTGCCGGGCGATGTCGCCGGCGACGGTAACGTACGGGCCCGTGGATGAACCCGACGGCCGCGTGACGAGGAGCAACAGTGTCAACGGCAGTGTGGTCGACAACGCGATCTATGTCGACGGCGTCCGAACCGCAAATCCGGCGACGCTGGACGAGACCTACGAACTCTTGGGCGAACGACAGGGCATGGCGTGGATCGGGTTGTACCGTCCCACTCCGGAGGAGATCCGATCAGTGGGGGCCGAATTCGGGCTGCACCATCTGGTCGTCGACGACGCCATAGCGGCCCACCAACGGCCCAAGCTCGCATCTGCTCGGCGGTCACCGGGTCGCCGGCGGTCAGGCCGTCGATCCCGTCCATGCCGGAACCGATCCACACCCCCGGCGTCTCACCTCGTTCTGTGTAGTAAGACGCCAGCCCGGTGTGCCCTTTCTCGGTCGCGTCCAAGGCTGCGACCTGCCGGGTCAGGTAGTCATACCCGGACCCGGCTGTGAGCTTATGGATGCTCATAGTCACACCCACCAGAAGGGGGTACATGCCGCCGGGCGGTCAGGCCGACCCGAGCTACCTCCGGCAGTGCATCAAGTGTGCAGGACCATGACACTTTCGAGAGCTGAGGAGGTACGTCTCGCGAGGCGGGTTCGAGGCGGTGACTGCTCAGCCAGTCGGAAATGTCGTAAGGGGCGCGAGATTTAGTTCGATGCAACCGGGGGGTCATGGGCAACCAGGAAACAAGGCAGGGGGACATGCTCGCAGCATCCCAGCTGCAGACGAGGAGCAGACGTGAACGGGCCGAACGATCAGTCGAGATCGAGCCCATTGGGTAAGCAGTTTGGTAAGCATCGGGCGCACTCACGAATGATCCGATTTCGGGTCCTTAGGGTTCGCCCGAGGTGGGACTGTCCGAGGTTCCGCTCGCTAGAGGCTGGGCGACGTGCAAGTCCGCATCTAGCGGTTGGCGGAGGCTGCCAGGACCGGGGTCAGCTCGTCGTCACTGTCGAGTGAGGATGAGACCAGGCGCCGAACGGAGGCGGCGTCGTCGAGATCGATGGCGGCGTCGGCGAGCGAGGCGCAACGGGCAAGGTCGAGTGCGCGCGCCCGTGCTTTGACTGGGGGCACAGATTTGGGGGACACGCTGAGTTCGCGGACTCCGAGTCCGAGCAGGACAGGAATGGCAGTGTGGTCGGCGGCGGCTTCTCCGCAGACGGCGACTGGGACTCTGCCGCCCGCGGTGTGACAGACGTGCCGAATGAGTCTGAGCACGCCGGGGTCCAGGGGGTCTGAGAGGGCTGCGACGGCGGTGTTTCCCCGCTCCGCGGCGAGTGTGTATTGGGTCAGGTCGTTTGTTCCGATGCTGATGAAATCTAGGTAGGGGAGGAACGTCGCGATCTTCAGCGCGGCGGCAGGCACTTCGACCATCATGCCGATGCGTAGTCCTTTGGGCTGGCCAGCAGGGCTGGCTGCTTCCTCGAGGATGCTACGCGCGTTCCGGATTTCGGCGATGGTTGTCACCATTGGGAACATCACACTGGTTGGCACTCTCCTGGCCACTTGGCAGATGGCTTGGAGTTGCTCGAGCAGTAGGTCCCGACGGTCGAGTGAGAGCCGAATTCCGCGGTGTCCGAGGAACGGATTCTCTTCGACCGGCATTGGCAGGTAGGTCAGCGGCTTGTCTCCACCGACGTCCAGGGTGCGGAATGTGACACGGCGGCCACCCAGGGCGTCCGCGATGGCGAGGTATTCCGCGACCTGTTCTTGGAGGTCGGGGGCCCGATCGCGGTTGAGGAACAGGAATTCGGTACGGACCAGGCCGGCGCTGTCTGCTCCTTGAGCAGCCGCCGCGTGGGCGTCCGCGTGCGAGCCGAGGTTGGCGGCGACCTCGATCCGCGTCCCGTCGACGGTGAAGGCGGGTTCGCCGGCCGCGGCGCGGTGTTTGCTCTCCTGGGCAGCCAGTTCGGCTGCCCGCTGGCTGAAGTGCGCCACTGTGACGGCTGGCGGGTCGATGACGAGCTCGCCGGTGGCGCCGTCGATGACGACGGTGGTCCCCTCAGCCAAGCTGAGTACGCCGGGTCCTGCCGCGACGAGGGCCGGGATGCCGCGTGAACGGGCGAGGATCGCGGCGTGTGAGCTTGGGCTGCCGTAGGCGAGGACGATTCCTTGCACCGCGTCGGGGTCGAGTTCGGCGGCCTGCGCGGGGGTCAGTTCCTTGGCTATCAGGATGCCGGGTCCGGTCATGGCGACGGCCGGCGCGCCGGTGAGCGCAGCGAGCATCTGAGTTCCCACGGCCCGTACGTCCTCGGCGCGGGCGCGTAGGTAGGGGTCTGGCAGTTCAGACCATTGCTTCTCGACGACAGCGAGGGCGTCGACCCAGGCCGTGACCGCACCGGCTCCGGAGTTGACTCGGTGTTTGACGTCGGCGAGCACTTCGGCGTCGCCGAGAAGCATCAGGTGAGCGTCGAAGATTTGGGCTTCCTGGGGCCCGACCTCCCGGACGGCGACGGCTTTGATGCCCTCGATCTCCCGACGCACGGCGGCTACCGCCTCGACGACACGACGCCACTCAGCCGTTGGGGTGCCTGTGGGGCCGCGGTGGTCGGGGGCTGCAGGGGAGTGCAGCATCCGGACCGGTCCGATACGGATGCCTGGTGAAGCCGGCAATGGTCCGGCATGCTGCACCTGGACAGGGGTTGGTGCATCATCCAGTGGCTCGTCGAAGTTGCGCGCGGCGAGGGCGAGCAGGTGGTCGATCGCCTCGGGCGCCTGTGGACCCGATGCCGAGATCTCGACCTGATGGCCGTGCAGGGCAGCGAGCGTTGCGACCCGGCTGAGGCTCGCCGCCGGGACCGGGTCAGTTCCGGTGGTCAGATTGCGCAGCCGGACCGAGGCGTCCAGACCGCGCATCTCGCTGACGAGGCGCGCGGCTGGCCGGGCGTGCAGTCCGTGGCGGTTGGCGATTGTGAACACCGCCACCACGTCCGCCGGTTCACCAACGACAGGCGTGGGCGGCGATGTGTCTTCCGGATTGCTCAGTTGAGCGTCTTTACCCATGAGTGCGTTGTGGGCTTCGGCGGCGACTTCCTTGCGGCCGGCTCCTCCAGCGGCTGCTACGGCCGCGACAACCAATCCTTCAATGAGTGGTGCCGCTGACAGAACGACCCGCTCACGCACCTCTGGGTCATCGATGAGATCGAGGGCAAGTTCGGCGCTGAGAACCGCACTGCCGAGGTCCATGAGCACGACGACGCCCGCGGGGCTGTCAACCTCCTGGATTGCCTCTTTGATGCGTACGGCGTCTGTGCCGAGGGTTACCTCGTCCAGTCCTGCGGCCACCGCGATGGGGACCGGGCGGCCGTGCAGCATCTCGGCTGCCAGTGCCACGGCGGCTCGGGCCAGGGCGCTGCTGTGCGAGACAACGACGATGCCGACGAGGCCTCGGGACGAATCGTGTTCAGGTGTTGCCATCACCATTCCCTCGCCATCCTTCGCTGATCGATCGCCACGAGTCGTACGCCGGCTTACAGCGATGCTCGTGTCGCCGCGGCCATGAGCAGCGCGACCGTGGTGGCGCCCGGGTCCTGGTGCCCGACGCTTCGCTCGCCGAGGTAGCTGGCCCGGCCCTTCCGCGCGAGCATTGGTGTGGTCGCGTCGCGCCCGCTCTCCGCCGCGACCGAGGCCAGCTTCACCGCGTCGGCCTTATCCATACCCTCTGAGACAGCGCTGTCAAGTGCGTCCACCGCCGGAGCAAGCGCGTCATACATCGTCTTGTCCCCGGCTTCGGCCTTGCCGCGAGCGACGATCCCTTCTAGGCCAGCGCGCAACGCTGCCGCGAGCTGGGCCAATGAGATCTCTGCAGTGTCACCGAAGGACCCCCCGGCCCGGAGGAAGAACGTGCCGAATAACGGACCGCTGGCGCCACCAACGGTGGAGACCAGAGTCATGCCGACCTTGTTAAACAGTGCCGACGCCGTTACCGGTGGGGTGTCGTCGAGCGCGACGAGGACGGCCCGCATCCCGCGGTCCATGTTTGCGCCGTGGTCGCCGTCGCCGATCGCGGCGTCAAGGTCTGTCAGCAGGTCTTTGTTCTCGGCGACGAGCAGGGCGAAACTTCGGACCCACCGGTCCAGAGCTGCCGTCGCCACCGTTTCGTCCATGTTCAGGCGCCCCATCTCAATGCCGGAGTATTCACGGGAGCATCCCAGAGGGAGAGTAGTTCGTCCCCGACTTTAAGCAGGGTCACCGACGTGCCGGCCATGTCGAGCGAGGTGATGTAGGAACCGACAAGCGAGCGCGCCACCTGCACGCCGTGAGCGGTCAGGATTCGATTCACCTCGTTGTACATGACATACAGCTCGATGAGCGGTGTACCACCGAGCCCGTTGACGAACGCGATGACGTTGTCGCCGTTGCTGAATGGCAGGTCGGCTAGCACGGGCTCGACGAGCATCTCAGCGATCTGACGTGCGGTGCCCAGTGGCACGCGTTGACGGCCGGGCTCGCCGTGGATACCGACCCCCAACTCCATTTCGTTTTCACCAAGGTCGAAGGTGGGCTTGCCGGCTGCCGGAACGGTGCACGAGGAGAGCGCCAGGCCCATGCTCCGACCATTCGCGTTGACCTGGCGGGCGATGTCGGCCACCTGCTCCAGTGTCCGGCCCTGTTCGGCTGCGGCGCCGGCGATCTTTTCCAGTAGCACGGTGACCCCGACGCCTCGCCGGCCAGCTGTCCAGGTGCTGTCCTGGACGGCGACGTCGTCGTCGGTGACCACGGAGAGGACCTCGACACCACTTGCCGCGGCCATCTCGGCCGCCATATCGAAGTTCATGACGTCGCCGGTGTAGTTCTTGACCACATGCAGGACACCGGCGCCGCCGTCGACCAGCTTCGTCGCGGCGAGCATCTGATCGGGTACCGGAGAGGTAAAGACCTCACCCGCGCAGGCCGCGTCCAGCATGCCCAGCCCCACGAATCCGCCGTGAAGCGGCTCATGACCCGAGCCCCCGCCGGAGATGATCCCCACCTTGTCGCGTCGCGGCCCGTCCTCACGGTAGATGATCTTGTGCTGGTGATCGACGCGAAGATCCGGATGTGCCGCCTCAATCCCCCGCAGCGCTTCGGCGACGACGTCTTGTGGGTCGTTGATGAGCTTCTTCATGGTGTTGGTCTCCTTAATCGGATCGAGTGAGGGGTCAGGACGAGATGCGCTGCCGGCTCGCCGGTTCAGGGTTCACATCCGGCTGGCTCGACGGTTCGGGGTCAGCGAGATCAATTCCCTCTGAAGAGGTTGCCCGGTCGGCCGGGGTGCGGGCAAGCACGCCATACAGCAGCGCGGCGGCGACACCAGCGAGGAGTTCCGCGACGACGTAGACGGGAAGTTGCCTCCACTCCACCTGACCGCCCGCGATCTGCTGGACGAGCATCGGCCCGAAGGTGCGAGCCGGGTTGATTGAGGCCCCGGTTGCGGGAGCAACCGGAATGATGGCCGCGAAGACAACCAAGCCGATCGCGACGCCAGCAAAACCAGCAGCTGCCTTGCGGTGGATCACGCCGAAGATGACGAACACCAGGATGAAGGTGCCGACGAACTCGGCGGTGAACGCCTGGGTCCAGCTGATGGAACTGTACTTGGCGACACCGAGGCCCACCTCGCTGGCCTTCTGACCCAGAACGCCAATGATCGCCGCCGCCCCGAGGACCGCACCGGCCACCTGCGCGAGGACATATCCGGGCACCTGCCGCCAGGGAAACTTGCCCGACACTGCGAGCCCGAGCGTCACCGCAGGGTTGATGTGGTTGCCGCCGATGTGGCCCAACGCGTAAACCGTCGCCACGACCACCGTGCCGAACGCCAATGAGATCATGCCCAGATCAGCCATCGTGAACGGCGCATCGCCGTTGACGATGAGCGTGGCCGGGACCGATCCCACGCCGATGAAGACGAGAAACGCGGTCCCGATGAACTCAGCCGCCAACCGCTGCGCCTGCGAGCTCTCATCCAGCATGGCCATACCTCCTTGAATTCTGAAGGAAATTCGATAATGTCGAATACTGTTCGGAGCATACACACATGGTTCGCTATGATGCAAGACACATCCGGAAACTTTGTAGAACCGAACCCGAGCAAGGAGGGACGCGTGATCCAGTCGATCGACCGTGCGATCCGGGTGCTTTTCGCGCTGCAGGGGGCCCGGCGCATGACCCTATCCGAGCTCGCCGGCCGTCTCGAACTGCCGCCCTCGACTGTTCACGGCATCGTCCGCACCCTGGTCGCCCAGGGCATGGTCGTGCAAGAACACGGTTTTGGCCGCTACCAGCTGGGCCCGGCGGTGCTGCGGCTCGGCAATGTCTACCTCGACACGCTCGAGCTACGATCCAAGGCCATCCCCTGGGCCGAAGACCTCGCCCGCCGCACCGGTTGCGCCGTGCGCACCGGCGTGCTACTCCTCGATGACGTGGTGATCATCCATCACGAACCCAGACCTGACGGCAGCCGACAAATGCCCGAGGTGGGCATCGTTATCCCAGCCCACGCAAGCGCCCTAGGCAAAGCCATCCTCGCTTTCGACGACGAGGCCGCATCCCGCATACTCGCGGCGGCGCCCCTGCGGAGCATGACTGGTGAGACCATCACCTCACCCATCGACCTCAAGCAGCAGCTCGCTGACATCGGCTCCACAGGGCTCGCTCGAGAGCAGGAAGAGGCCGTCCTCGGTGAATGCGCGATCGCCGGGCCGGTCTTCGACGTGTCCGGCGCGCCAGTAGGAGCCATCGGGTTAGTGGTGCCCTCCGCGAACTGGCCCGTCGACCCAGCAACCAGCGACGCCGTCCGCGACGCCGCACGCTCTATCTCAAAAGAACTCGGCGCCATGTCCTGGCCGCCAGCCCGCACCTAAGCCGTAAAGGATCTCAACCGCCACGAGGCTGCGCTCCGCTCAAACCCTGGCCCCGCCGAGGCCATGTGCACCTAGCAGAGCTCTCGACATCCCGGGTTCCTCTGTGTTCGTCAAACGGTCGAAGCGCCGCTCCGGGTCCGAGTAGTGAGTTATCCGAAGAGCTGGCGGTCGGGGTTGAGCCAGCCGCGCTGGATGTCAGAGTCGCCCCCTCCACCCGGGATCGCTCTTGCCTCACGTTCGTCTCACATCATCAGCCGCCAAACGTGGTCGGCAAGACGCTGATGGTCCCCCGTCTATCGGAGCCTCGATT
The DNA here is from genome assembly GCA_035535875.1 of Propionibacteriaceae bacterium. GTDB lineage: Bacteria > Actinomycetota > Actinomycetes > Propionibacteriales > Propionibacteriaceae > Microlunatus. The sequence continues at coordinate 62,796 of DATLPF010000176.1, read as the reverse complement.
CGGAGTTTCCAACTTTGAGGCATCCAAGTAAAGAAAACGGCCTGCTAGGAGAAGCTCACCGCTTTCGCCGGCCTTCCAAGCGTCGAGGAACGCTGTTGACGGCAGGTGAAGATTGACCACGGGGTTGGCATTTGACTAGCTTCGCTCGACCCATCTGCGGCCGCGGACCGCAACGGACGCATTGCTGGCTTTGCTGCGATGACCGCCAGCGCGTGCAGCGCCGCCTTGGGGATGTGAGCGGCGGAGTTGTCCACAGGTCGAGTTGTCGGCTCGACCTGGTGGTGAGCGTGTGGCTGGATGTGGTGACCCGCCCAAAAGTGGACGGAGGGCGTCGGATGGGGGCACGTCGAGTGGATCGAGAGACGGCGGAGTCGGTCGCTTAATTGCCCGGCAGCGGCTCGTTCGCTGAGCGAGTCGACCACGGCATGGGCATCACGCGGAATCGTTACGGCAGCGTCGCGGGAGACGTTTGGCCGTCTCAGTCATCGCGCTCCGGAAGCGGTCCTTTGATCTCGCTTGGCTTGTTGGCGGCCGCAGGTGTGATCATCCTTGATTTGCTCTGGATGGTGACGAGATCCAGCCTGTATTTCTTGGGGCCCAGAGAGCGGGGATGTTGATCATTATGGTGAACTCGGCAACCGAAATGATCTTTACGCCTCGCTGGTATACGGTGGCCCAGGTTGCACAGATGCTCAACTACGGCGAGAGCAAGGTTCGCATGCTGATCATCACTGGCCAGCTGCGGTCGATCAAGGACGGGCGATCCCGCAGGATTCTTCCAGAGTGGGTTGAGGCCTACGTTCAAGATCGTGCCAAGGCGACCGAGGACATCTGTTGAGAAGTCGAAGAGCCAACGGCGAGGGTTCGATCTTCCCGTACCGCAATGGGTTCGCGGCTTACGTTTGGATCACGACTCCGTCAGGGAAGCGTCAGCGCAAGTACGTCTACGGCCGAACTCGGGAGATCGTCCACAGCCGGTGGGTGGAGCTCACGCGGAAAGCCGCGCGTGGGCCTGTTGGCACCAAGGTGCCGACAGTTGGGCAGTTCCTCCATCGATGGCTCGAAGACACGGTTGCTCCGAATCTGGCCCCGCTGACCTACGCGACCTACGAGAGCCATGTCAAGAACTACATCGAACCCGGAATCGGTGCCATGCGGCTTGATCGCCTTCGCGTCGCCGATGTCCAGGCGTGGCTCAATCGCCTAGCCACACAATGCCAGTGCTGCGCGCAGGGAAAGGACGCTCGTCGTGCGCTCCGCGGCACGGCACGGCACGGTGCTGTGCCGTCGGGCAGTGCTGCCATCGCGTCGCGTCATCGCGCACCGTCAAGGACATCAGAACCGTTCTGCGTTCAGGGCTGAACAGTGCGGTGCGCCAGGAATTGCTTGATCGCAATGTGGCTCAGCTGGTACAGATTCCGAAGCAGCGCAAGCGCAAGCTGGTGCCGTGGACGAGCGAGGAGGCCAGGCGCATTCTCGAATCCGCGCGCTCCGACTCCGATCCGCTTTACGCCGCATACGTCCTGGTCTTAGTCCTCGGTCTTCGCAAGGGTGAGGTTCTCGGCCTGGCTTGGGAGGCCGTCGATTTCGGGGAGGGCACCCTGGTGCCCGACCATCAGCTCCAACGAGTCCGGCGATCTCTCCTCTATCGGGAGACGAAAATCGAGGCATCCGATGCCTGGCTCCCCATGCCCGACATCGTGGCCGCGGCACTGAAGATCAGGCGCGTCCAGCAGGACGGAGAGCGGAAGGCTGCCGGCGAGATCTGGCAGCAGACGAACGACATGCCGTCGCTGATCTTCACCGGTCGTTATGGCACGCCAATTGATCCCCGGACTCTCAACAGGAAGTTCACGGCGCGCTGCGACGCCGCGGGAGTACGTCGGCTCACTGTTCATGACGCCCGGCATACATGTGCCACGCTGCTCGTCACCTCGATGTTCATCCGCGCGTGATCATGCGAATCCTGCGGCATGCAGACCAGGCGGTCACGATGGAGATCTATGCCAATGCCAGCTCGGCGGCCACCCGTGACGCGCTGCGGCGACTTGGCGACATTCTGCACTGACGTGCTGCTGTACTCGCAGCTCGAACGCTCTGGTCCAGAAGCTCAATGTGTATCTGATCAGGCATTCCACTGGTCGGGGTGACAGGATTTGAACCTGCGACCTCTTCGTCCCGAACGAAGCGCGCTACCAAGCTGCGCCACACCCCGTAGCCGCACCAAGCCTCGGAGAGTCTAGCCCATTGGCTCGTAGCTGCTCGCGCCGTTTCTACATGGCAACGGGGCGGATTGTGCCGCGAACTACGCGGCAGAAGTCTCCCCGCTGAGGCTCGTCAAGGTGAGCAGCGTTGCCTCAGGTGGGCACGCGAAGCGGATCGGAGCGTACGGCGAAGTCCCGACACCCGCGGAGACGTGCATCCAAGCCGTCCGACCGCCAGCGCTGTGCTTCGAGAGGCCCTTCGCGCGGCGAGTATCAAGATCGCAGTTTGTGACCAGCGCACCGTAGAAGGGAACACATACCTGACCGCCGTGCGTGTGCCCAGCAATGATCAAATCGTGGCCGTCGTACGCCATCGCATCGATCACCCTGCGATAAGGCGCGTGCGTGACGCCGATTGCGACATCGATCTCATCATGATCAATTGGCCCGGCGACTTCCGCGTAACGATCTTGATCAATGTGAGCATCATCAGTCCCGCGGAACCCAAGCCGGACACCCTTGATCTCCAACGAGGCACGCGTATGCGTCAGGTCGATCCACCCAGCCTCCTTGAAACCGCGTCCAAGATCTTGCCAGGGCAGGGTGCGCTCCGGAAGCCGGTCGCTTCGACTCGGACCTTTCAAATACCGCAGCGGGTTCTTGAACTTCGGCGCGTAATAGTCATTCGCCCCCCAGACATACACGCCGGGACGATCAAGCAACCGACCGAAGCTGTCCAGCACGTACGGCACCGCCTCCTCATGTGCCAGGTTGTCGCCGGTGTTGATCACCAGGTCGGGCTCCAGCGCCCTCAGAGAGGACAGCCAGCTCTGCCGTGCCCTCGCAGACGGCGTCATGTGGACATCGGAAACGTGCAGTACGCGAATGGGCAGCGCACCTGAGGGCAGCACCGGTACAGTCACGCGACGCAGCCGGAACGCATTCACCTCATACAGCCCTGCGTACGCCAGGCAGCCGGCTCCGACCCCCCCGACGCCGAGCAGGCCCTTGACGATCGATTTGGTCGCACGGATCGCAGACATAATCAGAAGGCTACAAGCGGGAGCTGCTGCCACACTGGTCGCATGTCAGATGCACCAGGCACGCTCAAGGAGCGCCTCCGCTCCGACTTGACCGAAGCGATCAAGGACCGCGACAAGCTGCGGTCCGGCACGATCCGCATGGTGCTCACCGCGATCACTGAAGCCGAGGTCGCTGGCTCAGAGGCAATCGAGCTATCCGATCAGCAAGTGCTTGACGTGGTCATCCGAGAGGCCAAGAAGCGGCGGGAGGCCGAGGCGGCGTACGCCAATGCGGGTCGCTCCGAACTGGCCGAGAAAGAGCGTGCGGAGTCCAACGTGCTGGCTGACTACCTGCCGCAACAGTTGACTCAGGACGAGATCGCCGCCATCGTCGCCGACGCCATCGCCTCGACCGGAGTCGCCGAACTTGGTATGAAGGGCATGGGCAAGGTCATGGCGCTGGTGACGCCGCAAACCAAGGGCAAGGCAGACGGCAGCGTGGTCGCGGCAGAGGTCAGGCGTCAGCTGTCCAGTTGAGCCTGGGTATCCCGCGCCTTCGAGGCGCTCTGGGCCTCGACAGGCCCAGAGCGCAAGATCGCTATCTACGTGGTGGGCAGAACGGAACGCACGTCGGAGGCGGCGGAATCGGATTCTGCTGCCTCTTCTTTTGCTGTTGAGCCTTCTTCTTGGCGTCCTTCTCCGCAGCCACAACGGCCGGATCACGCCCGTTGGAGTACCTCGCGTATATCGTGCCGAATTCCGAGATCGACGAGCCCGGACCGGGTGACCAGCCCATGAACCCGAACTTGGGCACCTTGTCGCTGTAGGCGTACTGCTTCTCCACGGTGAAACCAAGCCGCTCCAGCTTCCTGGTCGCGGCAGCGACGCTCAGGCCGCTGAGACTCGGCACCCGCACCTGCTTGCCGATCTGGATCTTGCGCGGCGGCTGGCTGAACCCGGTCCGCGGGATCTGCTGGAAGTACTTCTGCATGACCGGCTTCCAGATCTTCATGCCAGCGTCGCCGCTTCCGGAGCCTTCGAGGAAGACACCCGTGGACGGTACCCGGAAGCTCTTCACACCGGAACGACGGTAGTAACCCGCCCCTCGCTTGATAAAGGGTTTCTTGGTGTTGTCGACAGAGATCATGGCCACGCCGGCGATCTCAGGCGTGTAGCCGGCGAACCACACCGCCTCGTTGCTGTTGATCGTTCCCGTCTTACCGGCGATGTCGCGACCGTCGTAGATCTTGGCGCGCTTGCCGGTGCCCTTGTCCACCACCGACTTGAGGATCCTGTTGACTCCATCGGCGACGTCCTTGTCGACCACCCGGCGGCAGTTAGCGTCCGGCACGGCCAGATTCTTGCCGCTGCGCGTCGTGATCTGGGAGACGATGATCGGATTGCAGTGGACACCGCGGGCCGCGAAGGTCGCATACGCCTCCGCCATTGACAGTGGGCTCACCTCGACGGTGCCCAGCGTGAACGACGGCTTGTTCTGGAACTCCTTGACGATGTCAACAGGCGGCTGACCGATGCGTGCCCCAACCTTGACACCGGTCCGCTCGGCCATCTTGGTAACACGGCACATGCCGGCCGCCAGCTCGAGCTGAATGAAGTAGGTGTTGACCGAGAACTGTGCCGCCTCCATCATTCCGATGGTCTTGCTGTGCCCGACCGCGTTCCTGACGACCCAGCGTTCCCAGATGCGCTCGCGCCCATGGCAAGACGTGTAGTGCCGGCCGGTGAAGTTGAGCGGAGACTTGGCCTTGAACCTCTTGCTGATCGGGATGCCCTTCTCCAGTGCTGCGGCGAGTGTGAACAGCTTGAAAGTCGAGCCCGCCTGGTAGCCCTGAATTCCACCCATGGCCGGATCCACGGCCAAGTTCCAGTAGGTCTGGCCCTTCTTGGGTTTGTTGCCCATCACCGGTCGGCTTTGCGCCATGGCGATGATCAGTCCGGTACCGGGCTGGATCATGTTCATGGTCGAGATGATCGGGTCCCTCGGGCCGACCACCGAGCTGACCTTCTGTTGGGCCAGGTCTTGTGTTTTGGGGTCGATCGCAGTCTGAATGATCAGCCCACCGCGGTTGATCATGTTCTCGCGGTCATCCTCGGTCTTGCCCAGGCTGGGCGTGTTGACCAGCGTACGTCGCACGTAGTCGCACAGGAACGGGTAGCGCGTGCCGACGCAGCCGTTCCGGGTCTTCTTGACCCGGCTCTCGTCGAAGCCGGCTTGCTTCGCCTTTTTGGCCTGGTCGAGGCTGATCAACTTCAGTTCGACCATGCGGTTGATCACGACGTCGCGACGGTCGAGCGCTGCGCTGGGGTTGCGGACCGGGTTGTTGCTGTCCGGGTTCTGCACGAGGCCAGCCAACATCGCCGCCTGGGGCAAGGTGAGCTTCGAGGCCTTCGTGGAGTAGTAGTGCCGGGCCGCTGCCTCGACGCCGTACGCGCCCTGGCCGTAGTAAGCGATATTCAGGTAGCGCTCCAGGATCTCATCCTTGGAGAACTTCTTCTCCATCGCGATCGCGTAGCGCAGCTCGCGGATCTTGCGCTGCATGGTTGGCGCCTGGGCATCCCTCACACATTGGGTGTCACCCTTCGCCTGGCACGCCTCGATCTGCACCATCTTGACGTACTGCTGGGTAATCGAGGAGCCACCTTGAGTGGTGCCGCCGGCGGCCGAGTTGCGTACCAGCGCACGCATCGTGCCTTTGAAGTCCAGGGCCCCGTGTTCGTAGTAGCGGTGATCCTCGATGGCGATCTGCGCTGTCCGCATGATCGGAGCGATGTTCTTCAGCTTCACTGGGATGCGGTTCTCGTCGTAGAAGTACGCGAGGGTCTTGCCGTTGCCCATCAGCACCTTGCTACGGGTTGCCGGTGCGGGTGTGGCAAGCTCAGACGGCAAGCTCTCCAGCTCGGTGGCCGCGGCGTTGCTGGTAACCCCCGCCATACCGGCGAAGGGAATGAACAATCCAGCGACCAGAACACCAGCGAGGACGCTGACGACAACGAACATCACCAGCGAGTACGCGAGGCTCCCCATGCGCTTCGGCGTAAACGGCACGGGTACCAGCGTACGGGAGCAAACCGACCGGACTGAGTCACGTACTGATACCAAATCTTGACCTGAGGGCACTTTTGGGCCCAATGTCAAGGAACCAAAGGTCACAAATCGGCAAACATCGCGAAACGAATCTAGTCACATCGAAGAGGGCGTGCGTAGCGTTTCATAGCGCCGTGCCAGACGGGCCGGGGAAAAGCCCGGTGCGGCGAAGTTCACGAAGGGGAGATGCAGCGTGCCTGCAGTGCAACGTGAAGACTGGACCATGCGTGCCAAGTGCCGGGGGATGCAGGATGCCCTGTTTCCGGAGGCGTCCGACCAGAAACGAGCCAGACTCGTGTGTTCGGGATGCCCAGTGCGTTTCGAGTGCCTGGCCGAGGCTCTGGACAACCGGATCGAATGGGGCGTCTGGGGCGGCATGACCGAGCGGGAGCGGCGGCTGCTGCTTCGACAGCGGAGTGATGTCACCTCGTGGCGGTCCATCCTGGTCGGCAAGTCGAACCCGCAACCGGCGCAGCCGGCGGCGTCGGGCTCTCAGTCCTTGTCGGACAGCAGGACACCGATCCGACGGAGTGCCGTCAAGTCGGTGACGTCGGTCGGCAAGGACTGAACCTGGGTTTGGGCCACTGCCGGTCGAGTTGCGGCGAAGCGCTCCATCATTCGAGTTTCGGTTTCGATGGTGCGCATCAGGGCCGCGTGACGGCGAAGGGCCTCCACCTCCAGTACGGCTGAGGTTTCCGCGAGGTCCTCAGCCAGCGACAGCGCCCGTTCCGGCGAGATGGCGAGTGCTGAGGTGTGCACCCGGTTGAGCACCATGCCCGAGAGCGGCATGCCTTCCTCGGTGAGCCGGTCAACAAAGTAGGCGGCCTCCCGCAGCGCGTCATGCTGCGGAGTCGCGACGACCAGGAATGTGCTGTGCCGCGACGACAGCAGTTGGAATGTCGACGTAGCGCGCTGCCGGAATCCGCCGAAGAGTGCTTCGAACGCGCGGACAAAGGTCTGTACATCGCCAATGATCTGCGCACCGAGGATCTTGGTCATCACCGCAGAGATCACGCCGAACCCAGCGCTCATCAAGCGCATGGGCCCGCTCGCGGGGTGCAACAGCAAGCGCAAGAACCGGCCGTCGAGAAGTGAGCTCAAGTGTTCCGGGGCGTCCAAAAAGTCAAGGGCCGAGCGTGCCGGTGGAGTGTCCACCACGATGAGGTCCCAGGTGCCGTGGGCCTCCGCCTCACTGTGCAGCTGCCCGAGCTTCTCCATGGCCATGTACTCCTGGGTGCCGGAGAATTCGGAGGACAATGCCATATAGAACTGGTTCTGCAAGATCGCGACTGCCTTCTCGGGCGTGGAATGCGCCATCACCACGTCGTCGAAGGTGCCTTTCATGTCGAGCATCATCGCGTCCAGGCTGCCGCCGGCTGCGGTGTCGATCGTGGTCACCGGGCGAGGAGTGTTGTCGAGCTCGCCGACGCCGAGCGATTGGGCCAACCGGCGTGCCGGGTCGATGGTCAGTACGACGACCTTGCGACCGGCCTCTGCGGCGCGTAACGCGATGGCGGCGGACGTGGTCGTCTTGCCAACACCGCCCGAGCCGCAGCAGATCATGATCTTGGTCTCCCGGTCGCCGATGATCTTGTCGACGTCGAGGAAGGGCACCGCCGACTGGAAGGCGCTTCCGTCGTAATCCTTGGTCACGGGGCCTCCAGACTCATCTGATCTGTCAGCTGTTCGGCGATCGCCAAAATCGCACCCTCGTCGATGCCGGCGGGATCGAAGGCGATCTGCGCCAACGGCAGGCCCAGCCCGGTCAGCCGATCGTGCCGCTGCTGCTCCTGCAGCGTACGAGCGGCCTCGATCGCAAACTCCGACGCCAATGCCTGGTTCTGTTTGATCGTCAGGCCCGGAACCTTCAACGCCACCGAACCAGTAGCGGCGGTCTGAAGCTGATCATGATCGAGCGGGGTCGGCGTCACCATGTTTTCGATCACTGTGCCGATCCGAATCTGAGTGGGCCGTAGCGCAGCGATGGCTTCCTCGGTCTCAGTGACCGGCATGTCCTCGAGCAGGGTGACGAAATGCACGGCGGTCGTCGCCGAGCGGAGCAGCCGCATGATCGAGTCGGCCTGATTGCGGATCGGCCCCACCTTGGCTAGACCGGCGACAGCCGCATGCACGTTGAGGAACTGGGCGATCCGGCCTGTTGGCGGGGCGTCGAGAACGACGGCGTCGTAGGAGTTCGGGCGGTTTTTGATCCTGCGCCGCACCGCCTCGTATACCTTGCCGGTAAGCAGGACGTCCCGCAGCCCGGGCGCGATGGAGGTGGCGAAGTCGATCGCGCCGAAGCGGTCAAGCGCCTTGGCGGCAATGCTGAGGTGGTAGAAGGTGTGAAGGTATTCGATCAGGGCGTCCTCGGCATCGATCGACAGGCCGTACACCATGCCTCCGGCCGACGTACGGCTGATCCTGCGCTCCTCACGTCCGGTCAGAGGCGGCACGTCGAATAGCTCGGAGACGCCATTCCGTCCCTCGACCTCGCACAGCAGCACCCGACGTCCGCTGGTGGCTAGGGCACACGCGAGACCGGCGGCGATGGTGGTCTTGCCCGTGCCGCCCTTCCCGCTGACGATGTGCAGGGTGTGCCGCGGACTCACGACACGCCTGTGATCGCGAGGCCGGCATGGGTCTTGTAGCGCCGGTTGATGGCGATGAGGTTGGCGGCCAGCGCCTCCACCTGGCCTGCGTTGCGGAGTCGCCCGGCATAGGTGCCACGCGCCCCGGGGATCGCCGTGACGAGTTCACACACCACCGCGACGGCTTCGCGATCTTCGCCCAGTACCAGCACGTCGTCTCCGAAGTGGTCAACCGTCGGGTCATCGAGGAGGACAGCACTGACGTGGTGGAAGGCGGCGATCACCGTGGACTCAGGCAGTAGCTGCTGGGCCTCCTGCGCCGCTGAGCCGGCGGCCACTCGCAGCGGAAAGGGCCCTCGCTGGTCGAAGCCGAGCGGGTTGACGCAGTCGACGACAATCTTGCCGGCGAGCTCGGTGGTCAGGGAGGAGAGTAAGGCGGCGTGACCCTCGTAGGGCACGGTAACGATCACGAGCTCCGCGGCGGCGGCATCGGAGTTGCTGCCGCCGGCTACCGAGCCTGATCCATCGGTCTGGTCGTAGTCGGCAGCGATCAGCTGCGCTCGCTCGGCGGTCCGGCTGCCAATCAGCACGTTGTGTCCGGCTGCAGCAAGTCGTCTGGCCAGACCACGCCCCTGGGGTCCCGTGCCGCCGAGGATGCCTACCTTCACGCGGCCAATGTACTGGCGCTCCCCGAATGAGAACTGTCAGTGTTTGATCACACTCTGACGGGCGGCCGCCCGATTCGCCTCCTTTGCCGCTCGCGCATTCGCGTCGCCAGCTTTCAACCAAACCAGCCGCGAGCTCCTGCAGTCGGCGAAGCGGCCCGCCCGTCATAATGTCAGTGGCGATCGGGAGGATGGGTTTATGACATCTACATCCGATACGAATGTCGACCCTGGGGCGGCAACTTCTGAGCGCACCTCGGCGGCGCAAGAACGGCCGAGGATCAGCGTTGACTACGTGGTGCTGGACACCGACGATCCGCCACGGCTGGCCGAATTTTACACGGCGTTGCTCGGCTGGCAGGTTGAAGAAACCGAGGACGACTGGATCACGATCGGCGGTGCCTCAGGTACCAAGATCGCCTTCCAGCTGGCGCTCAATCACAAGCCGCCGACCTGGCCGGACAATGCGATCCCGCAGCAGTACCATCTCGATCTTCAAGTAGACGATCTTGACACAGCTGTGGCCTACGCCGAATCCATCGGGGCCCGCCGAGCTGCCAGCGGCGACCACAGCCCCAACTTCATCGTCTTTCTCGACCCGAGCGGCCATCCGTTCTGTCTGTGCGCATAACAGTCGCGCACTTCAATCAAGAGGGCGTGGCGGCCTCTACAGTGAGGCTATGACGAAGTGGGAGTACGTAACGGTGCCGCTGTTGGTGCACGCGACCAAGCAAATCCTGGACAACTGGGGGCAGGACGGATGGGAGCTCGTGCAGGTGGTGCCGGGGCCGACTCCTGAAAACCTCGTCGCCTACCTCAAGCGCGCAATCCCAGCTCCCGGAGGCAGTGCGTGACACTGCCGTCGCGACGGCTCGCTGATCTTGGACTGAGCTTGCCGCCGGTACCGGCGCCAGTTGCCGCGTACGTGCCTGCCGTGCGGTTCGAGGATGTGGTCTACACCGCTGGCCAACTGCCGCTGGTCGATGGGACGTTACGAGCCGTCGGGAAGGTCGGCGCCGACGTGTCGGTCGACGAGGCGGTCGACTGTGCTCGGATCGCAGCGCTCAACGCATTGGCGGCGGTGGTGGACCTGACCGGTGATCTCGACGTGATCAGGCGGATCATCAAGGTCGTGGTGTACGTGGCCAGCGCGTCCGGATTCACTGATCAGCCGCTCGTCGCGAACGGCGCGAGCCGGCTGCTGGCGGATATTTTCGGCGACGCGGGCCGGCACGCCCGAAGCGCGGTCGGTGTCGCGGTGCTACCACTTGACGCGCCGGTTGAGCTGGAGCTCTTGGTCAGTGTCGGCTCGACGCCAACGATTGTGCCGCTGTGACTTGTTCGTCATGCCCTCACACTCCTACGACGTCCTGATCCGGCTGGCGCCACAGATACCGGCTGGCATGGTGGAGCTCGCGGCACAGTGGACTCCCGACTCGGTGCCGAGCACCCCCGCTCCTGCGGCGAGCGTGATCTTGCTGCAGGACCGCCAGCCTGGACTCGAAACCTATTTATTGCACCGACATGCACGCATGGCGTTCGCGCCCTCGATGGTGGTCTTTCCTGGCGGTCGGGTTGACCCGGCCGACGCTTCCGGCGATCGCGATCCGATCCGCCGCTGCGCGCTCCGTGAGACGGCCGAAGAGACTGGCGTGGTACTGGCCGAGGCGGACCTCCATCCCTGGGCGCACTGGATCACCCCGGAAATCGAGCCTCGCCGCTATGACACGTCGTTCTTCGTGGCGGCCATGCCTGCCGACCAGGAGGCGTTCGACATTTCCGGCGAGACTGATCGCGCCGAATGGACGACTCCGCGTGGTGCCCTAGCTGCTGAGCGCTCCGGACGTATCAGGATGCTGCCGCCCACGATGTCGATCTTGATGGAGCTCGCTGATCTTTCGACTGTCGCCGAGGTGATCAATCACGCGTTGGGCCGGCAGATCGAGCCGGTACTGCCGATCTTGGTGAGAAGTGGGAGCGGCTGGGAGTTCCGCTATCCGCAGGCCCGTCCGCGTGAGACGCCGACATGACACCTTCGGAGGCTCCGGGTGTGCCGTACGTGCAGCTGATTCGGGCCCCCAACCCTGGGCCGATGACCTTGGACGGAACGAACACCTGGGTGATCACGGACGAGCACGAGGGTGCCCTGGTGGTGGACCCCGGTCCAGCGATCCAGACTCACCTCGAGGCCATCCTTGCGGTCTGTAGCCCGCGGCTCGTCACGATTGTGCTCACACACCGGCATCTTGATCATTCCGAAGGCGCAGCGATGCTCGCCGAACGGGCCGGTTGCGGCGTACGGGCCGCCGATCCGCAGTTACGCATCGGCCCGGATGGGCTCGATGGGGGACAGCTGATCAGAGTGGGCGCTTTGAGCCTCGAGGTCTTCGAGACGGCCGGTCACACCAGTGACTCCCGTTCGTTGTTGCTCTCCGGCCCGGATGGGATCAGCCGACTGATCACCGGGGACATGGTGCTAGGCCGCGGTACGACGGTGATCACCCATCCGGACGGGGACCTCGCGGCATATTTCGACTCGCTCGATCTGCTGGAGGGACTTGTCAGGACCCGCAACGTCGCCGAGCTGCTGCCCGGTCACGGGCCGATTGTCGCCGACCCGTTGCCGTGGCTGTCCTTCTATCGCGACCACCGGCGCGAGCGCCTGGGCGAGATCCGGGCTGCTCTCGCTGCAGGTGACCGTACGGCCAGTGAAATCGTGGCCCGGGTGTACGCCAATGTCGATCGCAGCGTGTGGCCTGCGGCCGAACAGTCGGTCCGGGCGCAACTGGACTACCTGCGGGAGCACGATTAGTGCAGGGCATCTGGGCCCCGCTCGACTCCTTGATGCTGGGGAAGTCCTCAGGGAGCTCATTTCCGCCTCACAGGATGCTCATAGGGTCGCGCGGCACTGTCGTAGCCATGAACCCAAACGAGCAGCCTGGAATCCCAAACTTCACGTCGAATCCTCAGCCTCAGCGCCCGAATGAGGAGCCCACGGTCGTCCTGCCGAATGCTCAGTATGGCGGCTACACCGGAGCTGACTTTCCCGCTCCGGCGGGTGTTCCTCCGCTGAACGCGAATTCTGCGCCGACGACGGTAGTAGAGCGGCCGAGGCGCAGAACCGGTGCTTTGATTGCCGGCGCGGCCCTCGCCGCCGCGCTGGGCGCCGGTGCTGGCGTCGGCTCGTACGCCTTCCTGGTCAATGACGGCAGCGTCTCACCGGTCACCGTGACGAGCGGGGCAGCGCCGCAGAGTCCGACGCTGAACGGCACAGTGTCCGCAGCGGCCGCGAAGATCGAGCCGTCGTTGGTCACGATTGCCGTGCAGTCAGGTAGCAGCGGCGGGATCGGTAGCGGCGTGGTGCTGGACAAGGACGGCCGCATCCTGACCAACAACCACGTGATCGCGGGCGCCGCCCAGGGGAGCACCATCACCGTCACCTTCCACAACGGCTCGACGGCCACGGCCACGATTGTCGGAACCTCTGAGTCGAATGACCTGGCGGTGATCAAAGTTGACGGCGTAAACGATCTCAATCCGGCTACTTTCGCGAAGTCCAGCGAGCTCACTGTAGGCCAGACTGTGGTCGCCGCTGGCGCGCCGCTTGGGCTCTCAGAGTCGGTGACAAGTGGCATCGTGTCCAACACCGCCCGGCCAGTCCGTTCGGGCAACAACAACGACGCCGTGTACTTGGCGGTGCAGACCGATGCGGCGATCAACCCGGGCAACTCCGGTGGTCCGCTCGTCGACCTCAACGGTGCCGTCGTAGGCATCAACTCCTCGATCGCCAGCACCAGCTCGGGTGCCGACGGCGGCCAGCCGGGCAACATCGGTATTGGCTTCGCCATCCCCTCCGACGTTGCGGCACGCGTTGCAAGTGAGTTGATCACCAGCGGCAAGTCCAGCAATGCCGCACTCGGGGTGCAGGTGACCGGCTCTGACTCCGAGGTGTCTACCGAGCTCGGCGTCCCGCTGCAGGCGGTCACAAGCGGTGGTGCGGCTGAGAAGGCCGGCCTGCGGGCTGGGGATGTGGTCACCAAGATCAACGATTTCCACACCACCACGGCCGATGGGCTGATCGCGGCCACCCGGTTCTACGCCCCTGAGACCTCGGTCACGGTCACGTTCATCCGCGACGGCGGCTCACCGCAGACCGCTGATGTAACTCTCGGCACCGCCTGAGGCGCCTCGGCCGGATTGCTTCCCGGCTCGCCCGTTCCCGTACAGGTTGAACGCGCGAGCCGGGGTTCCATCTCTACCTGCGCCCGCGGCTCCGCTGTCGCGGGCTGAGCATTTAGGAGGAACCCGAAGGTATGTCCGCTTCCGGGCCCGCTGCCTGGACGTAGGTCTGCACAGCTTTCTGACGGTCTGCATAGGTTGCTACCCGTGCAGACCGCAGGCAACCTACGTGAACGTGGGTTCGGCACGAGGCGGGTCCGAGATGAGTGGTGCTAACTACCTCGCCCGGCGCTCCACTCGCTCGACGTCGAGGATCGTGACCGAGCGCGGCTCCAACCTGATCCAGCCGCGGGCTGCAAAGTCAGCGAGCGCCTTATTGACCGTCTCGCGGGAGGCGCCGACGAGCTGCGCCAGTTCCTCTTGGGTCAGGTCATGATGTACGTGCATGCCGTCTTCCCGCTTGTCGCCAAACCGCTGTGCCAGCTCCAGGAGTTGCTTCGCAACTCGCCCTGGGACGTCGGAGAAAACCAGGTCCGCGACCACATCATTGGCGCGTCGGAGCCGGGCGGCGAGCTGGCCGAGCAAGCCTTGAGCCACCTCGGGACGGTCAGTCAGCCACGGAATCAGCTCATCGTGCTCCAGGGTGCGCAGCTCGCATGCCGTAACCGCCGTGGCGGTGGTTGATCGCGGTCCCGGATCGAAAACGGACAGCTCGCCGAACATCTGGCCGGGCCCGAGTACAGCTAACAGGTTCTCCCGCCCAGCAGATCCTGTGCGCCCCAACTTGATCTTGCCGCTAACCACGATGTAGAGCCGGTCCTCAGAATCGCCTTCATGAAAGAGCACGTCGCCCTTGTTGAGGTGCAGCTTCCCCATGGCAGAGGAGAGCGCGGTCGCGGCTTCGTCTTCCAATCCGGCAAACAGCGGTGCCTTCTTCAAGACTTCCGGATCCACGCGGTACCTCCCTGATCACGGCACGGCTATCGATCGCAAGGCTACCGTTGAAAGCTGGGTAACGTCAGGGGCTGGAAGTCGGCTCTGAACCAGTGTCCTGCGCCAGGAATGCGGTGGTTAGCTGCGCCGTCCAGGCGGATGCCTGTCGTCGCAAGGCGACGCGCGCGTCGAGACGCAAGGCCGACGAGGGAGGGATACCGGGTCGTATCGCGACCGAGGAGAACGCCGCGAGGCGCCGCCTGGACGGAGCAGCTAGCTGCTGGATTCCTGGCGCAGGACACTAGTGTGATGGCATGAGTTCGAGCACGTCAGGCGGCGCAGTTGAGCTGGCTCCCGATGCCGCGGACCGGGCCGCAACCCTCCCGTACGACAAGTCCCAGACAGCGCGCGTACGGCGTGCCCGCACCATGAACCGCATCTTGGCGGCCACCTATCCCGACGCCCACATCGAACTCAATTTCAGCAAGCCTCTCGAGCTGCTCGTTGCCACGATCCTGTCCGCACAGAGCACCGACAAGCGGGTCAACTTGATCACGCCCTTGGTCTTCGCCCGCTATCCCGACGCCGCCGCGTACGCCGCCGCGGATCGGGCGGAATTGGAGGAGATGATCAAGCCCACGGGCTTCTTTCGGGCCAAGACCGACACTCTGATCAAGCTTGGTGCCGCCCTGACCGAGCGCTTTGGCGGCGAAGTACCCAAGCGCATGAAGGACCTAGTGACCCTCCCCGGCGTCGGCCGGAAGACCGCCAATGTGGTACTTGGCAATGGCTTCGGCGTTCCCGGCATCACGGTGGACACCCATTTCGGACGACTCGTCCGCCGCTTCGGATGGACTGCCGAAACCGACCCGGACAAGGTCGAAATCGCCGTAGCTGCACTCTTTCCACCCAAGGACTGGACCCAGCTGTGCCACAACGTGATCTGGCACGGTCGCCGACGCTGCCATGCGCGGAACCCAGCGTGCGGCGCCTGCCCGATCGCTCGCTGGTGCCCCTCGTACGGGGAAGGAGAGACCGACCCCATCAAGGCCGCCAAGCTGGTCCGGGAGCCGCGGGGATGATGAGGTCCGCAAAAAGTCCACATTGGTCGGAAATTCGACCTGTAGTGGCGGCGGCACGGGTTGAAAACTCCGCAAATTCGACTTCCAGAGGCGGCGGCAAGGGTCGAAAACTCCGCATTGGTCGGAAATTTCGGCGAGGGGAGTGGCGCCCAAGTCGGGTCTGGCTCACCGCGATCGCGGTACTCGGGATCGTGCTGACAGGTTGCAGCGAGTCTCCGGTGCTCAACGGGCCGACGACGCCTGTCGAGTCGCCAACAGAGGCAATACCGATCCCGGAGTCGACAGCACATCTTGGGGCCATGAAGAAGGCGGCGGGCATCGCTGACTGTCCAAGGTCCGACCCTGATGTAGCGGCCCTGCCGTCCGGACTGCCCGACGTCGTGTTGCCCTGCCTCGGCGGCGGCCGCGCGGTGCGGCTTGCCGGGCTACGCGGCAAGCCGATGATGATCAACGTCTGGGCGCAGTGGTGCGAACCCTGCCGGGAGGAAGCGCCCTACCTAGCCGAGGTCGCAAAGGCAGACAACTCTGATTTGATGATCGTGGGAATCGACCACGCCGATCCGCAACCGGAGCTGGCCATCGAGTTCGCGCAACTGTCGACCTGGACCTACCCACAACTGGCCGATCCAGATGTCGTGCTGCGTGCAGGGCTGCAAATTGCTGGCCCGCCGCAGACTTTTTTCATCCGTCCAGATGGCACGATCGCCTATCGTCACGCCGGACCGTTCAGCTCGGCCAAAGAGATCCGCGACCTGGCGCAGAAGTACCTCGGGGTCACGCCATGATCGATGCCCAGGGCGAGCGACCTGCGTGGCTCGACGATCTGAGTGATGCTCTTTCGCAGCAGTCCAGGCTCAACCAGGTGGTTGCCATCCGGCCAGGAATCGGAGCCCGGGCGGCAGCGGTGTTGATCTTGATCGGTGATGGCCCGGAAGGTCCGGAGATCATGTTCGTTGAGCGCGCCCACGGCATGCGTACCCACCCGGGACAGATTGCTTTCCCTGGCGGTGCCGCTGACGCGGATGATCATGATCTTGCCGAGACCGCGCTCCGCGAGGCTGCTGAGGAGACCGGCGTCGACCGCAGCGGGATCGACGTGCTCGGCGTGCTGCCGCCGGCGTACGTAGAGGTGAGCGGGTTCGATGTCACAGCGGTGATCGCTTGGTGGCGCCAACCGAGTCCGGTGGCAGTGATGGATTCCCGAGAAGCAGCATCCATCGATATCGTGCCGGTCGCGGTACTCACAGATCCCGCGCACCGTGCCCGGGTCCGGCATCCGTCGGGCTACACCGGGCCCGCGTTCGAGGTGAACGGGCATCTCATCTGGGGGCTGACGGCGCACCTCCTGGATGGCGTACTCGATCTTGCCGGATGGCAGCGGCCCTGGGATCGACGTCGTGTGGTACCGATTCCGGCGCGCTACCTCACAGACTCCAGGCCGGACCGAGGAGGGCCCGATGCCCATTGATGATGAGAAGTCCGAGCTGTTGGCACGCTGGAACTCCACCCTGCCGCGTCAGCAGGAACTCGGCCAGAACTTGATCACGCGTTACAGCGAGCCGCACCGGCGTTACCACAGCACCAAGCACCTACTCCATGTGCTGACCATGATCGACCGGCTTGCTGATGATCATGACGTCTTTCTGGTGCGGCTTGCTGCCTGGTTCCATGACGCCGTGTATGCCATCCCGGCCGGCCAGGTCAGCAACGAGGAGGCCTCCGCCCGGTTGGCGCTGCGGGAGCTGAGCAGGGTCGGGCTAGAGCAGGAGGACCTGAACCAGGTCGCACGGCTGGTCCGGCTGACCGAGAGTCATCTGCCCGGTCCGCGTGATCCTGAGGGCGAACTGCTGTGCGACGCGGATCTCGCCATTCTCGCAGCCGAGCCGGCGGGCTACGCCGACTATGTAGCTGCCGTACGCGAGGAGTACGCGCAGCTGCCCGAGGAGCAATTCTTGGCGGGACGGCTGGCTGTGCTGACTGAGCTTGCCGACCGCGAGATCTTCCGCACGGCCAAGGGACGGCAGCTGACCGATGCCGCTCGGGCGAACCTCGCCACGGAGTTACAGGCACTCTCGAATCGGCTCGGTATCGCTGTGGAAGGATCGGATGTGTGACCTCCGAGCCCACACAGACCGCCGTTGTTTCTGTTGACCGCCCGACCGATTGGTGGAAGTCGGCAGTGGTCTATCAGATCTACCCACCCTCATTCGCGGACAGCAATGGCGACGGCTTTGGCGACATTGTGGGGATTACCTCCCGCCTGGATTACCTGGTCGAGCTCGGAGTCGATGTGGTGTGGCTATCGCCTGTCTATGCATCACCGATGGATGACAACGGCTATGACATCAGTGACTACCACGACGTCGATCCGATGTTCGGCACCCTCGAGGATCTGGACCGGCTTATCGCGGGCCTGCATGAGCGCGGCATCAAGATCGTCATGGATTTGGTGGTGAACCACACCTCCGATGAACACCCGTGGTTCATCGAGTCTCGCGATCCCGCCTCAGCCAAGCGAGATTGGTACTGGTGGCGGCCGGCCCGTCCAGGCTTTGAACCTGGCCGCGAGGGTGCGGAACCGACGAACTGGCAGTCGGCGTTCTCGGGCTCGGCGTGGCAGTTTGATGAGCGCAGCGGGGAGTACTACCTGCATCTGTTCAGCCCCAAGCAGCCCGACCTGAACTGGGAGAACCCGGAGGTGCGGCGCGCCGTCTTCAACATGATGAACTGGTGGGTTGATCGAGGCGTGGACGGATTCCGCATGGATGTGATCAACCTCATTTCCAAGCATGAGCTCGTTGATGGTGTGCCAGCACCGGGCCGGACTCGCGTGTCATGCTTTCCCTTCACCGCTAACGGTCCGCGGCTGAATGAGTTCCTCACCGAAATGAATTCGGAGGTGAGTCTCGACGCCCAAAACCTGCTCACAGTCGGCGAGATGCCGGGCGCGACGATTGAAACCGCTCGTAGGACAACTGATCCGGCCAATCATGAGCTGAGCATGGTGTTCACCTTCGAGCATGTGAGCCTCGACTCGCTGCCCGGTGGCAGCGGCAAGTTTGATCTGGCTCCGCTTTCGTTGCCAGCGCTGAAGGAAAATCTGAATGAGTGGCAGCTGGCGCTCGCCGAGGTCGGTTGGAACTCCCTGTATTGGGATAACCATGATCAACCACGGGCGGTGTCGCGATTTGGTGACGACAGCCCCCAGCATCGGGTGAACTCCGCCAAGACGCTGGCCACAGTGCAGCACATGCACAAGGGCACGCCGTACATCTACCAGGGCGAAGAGCTGGGGATGACCAACACCTACTTCAGCAGAATCGAGCACTACCGCGACATCGAGTCGATCAACTACCATGCTGCGGCGCTCAGCTTGGGCATGGAGGTCGAGACGGTACTGCATTCCTTGTCGGTGAAAAGTCGGGACAACGCCCGTACGCCCATGCAGTGGGATGACAGCTCACATGCCGGCTTCACCGATGGGATTCCCTGGCTGCCCGTCAATCCCAACTACATCACCATCAATGCAGCAGCGGCGGTTGACGACCCGAACTCGGTGTTCCATCACTTCCGCAAGTTGATCAAGCTTCGTCATGATCATCCGGTGGTCGTGCATGGTCGGTTCGAGCTGTTGCTTCCTGATCATGAGCAAATCTGGGCGCTGACCCGGACACTTGATGATCAAGTGCTGCTGATCATCGCCAACTGCTCGTCCGATCCAGCGAGTGTGCCTACCGATGCCGTTCCAGACCTGACGGGGGCCCGCGTGCTCCTGGCCACCCACGGCGACTCGACCTCACTCGAGCTCGCACCGTGGGACTCGCGTATCTATCTCCTCGGCTGAGGCGGCCTTCGTTCGTAGTCCTCCGTTCCGCGGGGCGGAGCCGTCTCGTGGTCGGCAGGAGTATCCAGGCGGCGTGCCCTGGCGATGAACGGCAGCGCGAGCGCGGACGCTGCAGCCGACAGCAGATAGGACACCTGATAGCCCCAGATATCTGCGCTCTTGCCCAGCGCAGGTTGGGCCACGATGCCGCCGGCGTTGTTGATCAAAGAGTCGAAGGAGAGAATCGTGGCGCGCTCCTGGGAGGGGATCATGCCGTTCAGGTATGCCTGGCGGATGGGCGCGCCCGCGTAGGATGCGAGCCCCCAGAGCATGATCAGGACAACAACCACCCAGAAATTGCCAGTGAGACCAATAAGCGCGAGCATCGCAACGGCCAAGGCTTCTAAGATCAATAGGGCTGAAGTCCGGCGCGTGAAGACGCGACGCAGGCTCGGCGCCAGCAGGCCGCCGACAATCTGGGCTCCGGCAACGAGCGCTGCCACCAGGCCGGCTATCCCGTACGCCTTCTGATTGCCCCACAGATTCAACAGGTGAGGTTGCAAGGCGTAGAAGACATAGACTCCGACGCCACCGCTGAACATCCCTGCCAACATGATGTTGCGGACTGCCGGCACTTTCAGACCATGCTCAACCGAGCTGTGCACGATCTTCCTCATCTCGGTGAGCGGCCGATCGCCACGCACGGGCGTGAAACCGAGATCATGCATCATGATCAACGCGAGTCCGAAGATGCCAATCAGGATTGCCGCCCGGGCCAGGTACGGCGTGCCGAGATTGGTCAGCTGGGCGAGATAGCCGCCGGCCACCGAGCCACACAGCATCATTGCCCCACTGATCACTTGGCCGTGGGCGAAGACACCCTCGAGCTGGCCCTCAAACCTGGTTGCGGTCAGTGCATCCACCAGCCAGGCGTCAGTTGCACCAGAGAAGAAGGTGTATCCGAGTCCGAGGAGCGCGGAGACGATCGCCCACCAGACGAAGGCCGAATGCAGCTGCCAGAGCAGCACGTAGAGACCGGTGCTAGCTGCCAGAGTGAGCGTCCCGCACAGGAAGGAGACACGGCGTCCCCAGCGGTCCGCGACCACGCCGGTGGGAATCTCGAAGAGCACCATGCCGGCGGTCCAACAGGCGTTGGCGGCAAAGGCCTCGAAATTGTTGAGCCCGGCGTCGAGCAGGAAGATCGTGTTGATCCCCCAGATCAGGGATGCGGCCAAGGTGTTGCCCGCCGTGAGCACGTAGTACGTGCGGCGGACCGTCCTGGAGGTCTGCTTCACTCTTCCGACACTAGTTGGGAAAGGTTGCGAAAAGTTGGGGAAAAAATTGTACGCGTTTGACCCGTGACTACACAGGTCAATCGCGCACGATCCCGCTGCTGAGTGTGATCACAGAGCTGAGAGCCAGTCGAGAAGGGCCGTCGTAACGACCGCCGGATCCTCCTCGTGCGGCAGGTGCCCGACGCCGGGCAGGCTGATCAGGTCGTGCCGTGCCTCGACCCACCTTTCGGCCGCCGTCATCGCCGGAAGTGGCACAAGCTGATCTTCTTGGCCGTGGATCGACAGCAGCGGTACGGCTGCGGGCTGTCGGAGAGCCCGCCGGAAGCCACGACCCGTGTTCCGGAAGTGGTTGCGTACGAACATCCGCTGGTACTCCAGGGCACAGTGCGGGCTCGGCCACAGCATCAAGGCGTCGCGGTAGTGCCGAGCCTCGGCCGCAGTCAGGAATCCGGCGCTGTCGGCCGCCCAGCGGCGAAGCAGTTCCTCGATGTACAGCCCGTCGCCTGCCATGATCCGCCGCTCCGGTAACAACGGCAGCTGGAAGAACGCCAGCGTTGGAATGTTCGCTCGCCAAGGGAAGGCCAGCGGGTGAGGAGCGGCGACGCTCACCAGCGCACGGACCGGCGCCGCCGCGTACGCCAGGGTCGTCCAGCCAGCAATGCCGCCCCAGTCGTGCCCGACAAGGACACCGATGGAGAAGCCAAGACTCTTGATCACACCGGCCACGTCGAAGGCAGTGGTCTGCGGGTCGTATCCGCGTGGAGTCTTATCACTTGCCCCATAGCCGCGCAGATCCATGGCGGCCGCGCTAAAGCCGGCCGCGTCCAGGGCGGGTATTTGGTGCCGCCATGCCCACCAGAACTCACCGAATCCGTGCAGCAGCAGGACCAGCGGTCGACGAGGACTGAACTGCTCCCCGAGCGCAACGTGGAATCGGATCCCGTTCGCTGCAATATCGCGATGACGCCACGGTCCTTCAAGCAGGATGTCCCGTACGCCGGCCCCCGCCACTAGCTCGTCCGCGCTTACTGGCTCGGCTGCGCCGCTCAGGTGATGGCTTTGGTCTCGACGACCTTGCCCTCGATCTGCGGAGCGTTCGCCGCAGCGAGGGCGCGCTGCGCCGCCTCCTGAACCTCGGTCGTCGCGAGGTTGGCCTGGGCAATGGTGCGTTCTGGGGGCTTGACTCTCTTGACAAACAGGTAGCCGATTCCGGCGCAAATGCCTGCGATCAGCAGTAAGGCGACGGCGACAATCAAGAACGCGAGCCACGCTACCAAGCCCGCTGCAACCAGGCCGAAGGCCGCCGCGAAATAGAGAAGAATGGTCGCGGAGATTCCGAAGTATCCGGCAGCTCCAAACAGTCCGGCGCCAGTCCCGCCGTTCTTGGCGGCAGGGATGAGCTCGGCCTTGGCTAGCTCGATCTGGTCCTGTACCAGCAACTTCACATCGTCGGTGAGGTTCTTGATGATGTCCCCGACCGGAAGATCTGCCACGTCCGCTCCTTTCGTCAACGTGAGCCTATCGACCCTCGGCTGGACGTTTACCCGAAAATGCCAGTCTTCGACAGCCTCAAGCGCGGCTAGTCCGCAGAAGCCTTGGCTGTGGCCAGGTTCTCCTTGATCAAATTCATCACCGAGGAGTCGGTCAGAGTGGTCACATCGCCCAACTCCCTGTTCTCGGCGATGTCGCGGAGCAACCTGCGCA
Source organism: Propionibacteriaceae bacterium (assembly GCA_035535875.1). Taxonomy (GTDB): domain Bacteria; phylum Actinomycetota; class Actinomycetes; order Propionibacteriales; family Propionibacteriaceae; genus Microlunatus. The sequence continues at coordinate 40,195 of DATLPF010000176.1, read as the reverse complement.
TGATCTTGCCCGAGCGGGTCTTCGGGAGCTCCTCGACCACCATGATCTGCCGCGGCTTGGCGATCGCACCGATCTCCTTGGCGACATGGGTCCGCAGCTCCTGTACGACGTCGTCACCACCCTCGCCGGCATCGGCTCGCAAGATCACGAACGCGACAATCGCCTGCCCAGTCATCGGATCGCTCGCTCCGACAACGGCAGCCTCGGCGACCTTCGGGTGCGACACCAGCGCCGATTCGATCTCCGTGGTGGACAGCCGGTGCCCAGAGACGTTCATCACGTCATCGACGCGACCGAGCAACCAGATATCGCCGTCCTCGTCCTTCTTCGCGCCATCGCCGGCGAAATACACTCCCGGAAAACGTGACCAGTAGTTGTCGATGTAGCGCTGATCATCGCCCCAGATGGTGCGCAACATCGCCGGCCAAGGCTTCGTGACCACCAGATAGCCACCCGATCCATTGGGCACGGGCTCAGCCTCGTCGTTGACCACCTCAACCTCGACCCCAGGAACTGCCTTCATGGCCGCGCCGGGTTTGGCCGCGGTCACGCCCGGCATTGGTGAGATCATCTGCATGCCGGTTTCGGTTTGCCACCAGGTGTCCACGACCGGCGTACGATCGCCGCCGATGTAGTGCCGGTACCAGACGTACGCCTCCGGATTGATCGGCTCGCCTACAGATCCCAGGATCCGCAGCGACGAGAGGTCGAAGCTCTGCGGAATGTCGGCACCCCACTTCATGAATGTGCGGATCGCCGTCGGTGCGCAGTACAACGTCGTCACCCGGTACTTCTCGATGATCTCCCACCAGCGCCCCTTGTGGGGGGTGTCCGGAGTGCCCTCATACATGACCGATGTTGCGCCGTTCGCGAGCGGCCCGTACACCAAATAGGAATGCCCCGTCACCCAGCCGATGTCTGCGGCGGTCCAGAAGATGTCAGTCTCCGGCTTGAGATCGAAAGCTGCCCAATGTGTGTACGCGACGCCGACCAGGTAGCCGCCGGTGGTGTGCAGAATGCCTTTTGGTTTGCCCGTACTGCCTGAGGTGTACATGACGTAGAGCGGGTGCTCGGCGGGGAAGTACGCGCACTCGTGCTCCTCGGACTGCTTGCCGACGAACTCATGCCACCACAGGTCGCGTCCCTCTTCCATTGGGACGTCCTGGTTGGTCCGCTGCACAACCAGCACATTTCGCACGTCGCAGCCGTACTTCAACGCTTCATCGACTGCCGGCTTCAACGTTGACGCAGTGCCGCGGCGGAACCCTCCATCAGCGGTGATCACGATCTGTACGCCGCAGTCGATGACTCGCGAATAGAGGGCGTCTGAGGAGAAGCCGCCGAAAACCACCGTGTGCGGTGCGCCGATCCTGGCACATGCCAGCATCGCGACGACCGCCTCAGGGATCATCGGCAGGTAGATCGCCACTCGGTCGCCGGCCTTCACGCCCAGCTCAAGGAGTGCGTTGGCTGCCTGCTTCACTTCCCGGGCCAGTTGTGCGTAAGTGATCTCACGGGTGTCTCCCGGCTCGCCCTCGAAGTAGAAGGCGACACGGTCCCCGTTCCCTGCCTCGATGTGCCGGTCGAGGCAGTTGTACGAGGCGTTCAGAGTGCCGTCCGCGAACCATTTGGCGAACGGCGGGCTGCTCCAGTCCAAGACCTCGGTCGGCTCTGTCTGCCAGCTCAGCCGCTTGGCCTGCTTGGCCCAGAAGCCCTCGAAGTCTGCGTCGGCCTCGGCATAGGTCGCGGCCGTGACATTGGCGTTCGCCGCGAGGTCGGCGGGTGGCGGGAAGCGCCGGTCCTCGTGGAGCAGGTTGGACAGGGCCTCATCAGTCACGGCAAGTCTCCTCACGAGCATCGATGATCGGTGGCTGGGCCATAGCTCGTCTGGGCTTCTGGCTCACCGGCCTCAGACTACCCAGGGCTCTTTTTCCGGTGACTGGTGGAACTGCGGTATAAGGCAGCACCCTGCGTCAGTCGGCACCCTACGTTCACAGCTTGCGTACGCTCTGCATGGGTTGCAACCTGTGCAGACCGGCAGAAACCCACGTAGACGTAGGGTTCCTCACGCGAGCGGCGGCTGGTCCATCCCGCTCAGAGCTTGATCTGGAGTACATCGTCGAAGTCGTTATTGATCACCAGCTTGGAGTGATCAACTTCAGCCCGCCAGCAGGAGGTCTGAAACGGCAGCATCAGCGGATCGGGTACGCGAGCGTATTCGTCATAGATAGCGCCCACTTCACCCACCAACCGGCTCCGTGCGGCGGCGTCCAACCGGGCCACTGCTGGGCGTCGCTCGACCATGGAGATGAGCCCGTCTCGGGTGGTCGGCATCCAATTGCGGAAGTTGCGGCGTTCCAGGAGGCCGAAGTAGGGGCTTTCGGCAACCTTTTCGACGCTGTCCTCGCCGAACTCGCCACGCATCGACTGCGGATCGGCCGCACGCATCAAGGCGATCAGTCGCCGCACCCAAGGGACGGTGTCGTCGCGCGTGTTGTACGCGATCGCAAGGTAGCCACCGGGCTTGAGCACTCGAGCGATCTCGCTCAGGGCGAGTCCTGGCGCGAAGCGATGCAGCGTCTGGGCGGCGGTGACGACATCGAAATGACACGACAGGAATGGCAACGACTCGACCTGGCCGACGACGTGCAGGCGAGTGCCGAGGCGGGCCGGGAGGCCAGCGACAAGCTCGACCGTTCGATCGATGCAGAAGACCTCATGACCGGCATCGCGCAGCATCGTGGCGAATCCGCCGCGGCCCGCCCCGAGATCGAGGACCCGCACGGGCTCCTCGCCGACCATCCAAACGGGCGCAGCCTCTGGATAAGGATTTCGCCGCGTCGTCATGGTGGAAACTTTAATGGTGCTTGACCCGCTTGCTGATCTTGCGCGCTTTGAGGGCGTGCCGTCCGCGGTGGCCGCGGCGACGGATGCAGTCGATGCGGTGCTGAGAGACCGCGGACTGCGCAAGATCAGCGATGAGCAGCTGAGCCAGGCCCTCCTGGCGGGGGCCAGAGCCAACGCGGAGCTGACCGAGGATCCGGCGCGATGGCAGATTGGCGCTCTTCGACTCTCGGCTGAGCTGGCATCACTGGCGGCGCTCATCCGAGTCGCGCCCGCGCAGGCGCTTGCTCGGGCGCACGCCGTGGTGGCGCGGGGCGTCGTGCCGGACAGCGACCTGGGCAAGATCGGCTCGGAACCAGCGATGGCGGCGCGCATGAACAGCCTTGGCGAGCTGCTAGCCCGCCCGACATCGGCGCCGGCGATCGTGGTCGGGGCCATCGCGCATGCCGAGGTTGCCGTGGTGGCGCCGTTCGCTGAGGCAAGCGGCTTGATCGCCCGAGTGGCCGAACACCTGGTGCTGATCGCGGCCGGCCTGGACCCGTACGGGGTGATCGTGGTCGAGGCTGGACACGCGGAAAAGAGCTCTAGCTACGCTGCCGGGTTGGACGCGTACGCGGACGGCAGTGTCGACGGCGTCAAGGGTTGGCTGCTGCGATGTGCAGCTGCTGTGGCTCGCGGCGCTGAGCTTTCGCCGGCAGCTCGCCGCTGAGTTGTCGGCGTACGTGGTTGCTCGGAGGGCCACACACGCTGACAAGTCGGCGAGGGAAGTGCACATGACGCGGCGCCCACCGAGGCGGGCGCCGTGCCTGGCACGTCATCACCAAGTGACCATGCGTGCATCTTTTCAATGTGTTGGCCCAGGTCAAGCCTGGATCGCAACTTCCCGTCGGAGATGGGTGGTCGCCGCGTGGGTGCTTGGATGCCGTGCGAGGTTCACCGATTCGTCGGTCAAGACTACGTGTGACAGCCTTCTCGGACCGTCACCAGGAAAGCTCCTAGAAGCGCACTCCATCTCGACGACTCGGGTTACCTTGCAGTCCTTTCTACCCCCATCCGGACGCAATGGAAAGGGCCACCGGGCAGCAGAAATTCTGGCAATTGACTCGTTGGTTTGATGCCCATGACGTGCCAACCGGTTGTTCTCTCCAAGATCAAATTAGCTGACTCCCAGACCGCGTTGTCCACAAGCTGGAGGTCGTTCGGAGCGTCATCCACAGATTTCGCCGGGCGCGGCGCGCCGAGGCCCGACGTCAACACACTGCCGACATGGACCCGCAAAGGCTCGGCCAAACCACTGTCGTGGTAGCGATCGCCGATCCCGATCTGCTTGACCAGGTGTTGTCCGTTACGGCAGTGGTTGGGGTCGAGCCGCTGGTCGTGAGTGACCCGGCTCTCCTGCGTCCGCACTGGGCTTCAGCGTCGATGCTGCTGCTCGGCGTCGATCATGCGGATCGGGTCGCGGCTATGGGGTTGCCGCGTCGCGCTGAGGTCTACCTGATTGCAGGAGAGCAGACCTCCGCCGCCCAGGCACAACAGTGGTCGATACGGCTCGGGGCGGCGATGGCGCCGCTGCCAGCGAGTGCAGGTTGGCTGTCCGAAGCCCTCGCCGATCTCAGCAGAACAGGTCGTGTAACCGGCAGCGTCGTCTGCGTGGTGGGCGGCTCCGGCGGGGTCGGCGCTTCGACGCTGGCGGCGGGGCTTGCGTTCGTGGCGGCTCGCGCCTCACAGCGCACGATGCTGATTGACGCCGACACCCGCTCTGGTGGGCTCGACCTGCTCTTGGGTGCAGAACGGACGCCCGGCTGGCGCTGGCCACGGCTCGCCAGCGCACGCGGACACCTCGGCGACCTGACTGGGCAGTTGGCAGTCGTGGAAGGCGTTGATCTGTTGTCCATGGCCCGCGGTGAATCGACGCAGGGCTGGGAGCTGCAGGCCGAGCAACTGAAGTCGGTGCTGCTATCGGCCATGCGAAGCCATGACATCACGGTGCTCGATCTGCCTCGAACGCTTGGCACTGCCGCTTGTGAGGCGCTTCGGCGAGCCAAGCTGGCAGTGCTTCTCGTGCGAGACGACGTCCGCGGGGTGGCCGCCGGACGTGAAGTGGTCCGCGAGCTGGAAGGCGAGTGCGATCGCTTCGGAGTGGTGGTTCGGCAAGGTCGGTCACGCCTGCTGCAGCCGGATCTGGTGGCCACGGGCATCGGCTTGCCGCTGCTTGGATTGCTCCCCGATGACCTGGGGCTGGCCTTGGCTGCAGAGCGAGGCGACCCGCCGGCGCGGTCTGCCCGTAGCTCCCTGGCCCGGCTCTCCCGGGAGCTGCTTGGCAATCTCCCGCAGTCATGCCCTGCCGCAGAGAAGGCGCTGGCAAGGGCATGACCGCCGCCGTGAGATCACCCGTAGCCGGGAATCGTGACATCGACGGCGAGGCGCTGGACCTCGTCCGGGATCGCCTGGCCGGACTCGGCCGCCACTACACGCCTGTTGACGTGGCCACTGCCATGCGAGCTGAGGGCCTCATCGTCAGCGACTCAGCCGTCCTCGACACCGTGGAGTCGCTGCGGCGACACAGCGTCGGCGCCGGCCTCTTGGAACCATTGCTTCACCAGCCTGGGGTGACAGACGTCCTGGTCAACGGCCCGGACCAGGTGTTCATCGATCGCGGTGCCGGGCTCGAGCTGACCGATCTCCGATTCCCCTGCGAAGGCGACGTGCGCCAGCTCGCCCAGCGCCTGGCAGCCACTGTCGGTCGGCGCCTTGACGACGCGGTGCCTTTCGTTGACGCGAGGCTGGCCGACGGAAGTCGGGTGCATGCAGTGCTCGGCACCTTGGCCTCACCAGGCACCTGCATCTCGCTCCGCGTGCCTGCGCAGCGAAGCTTCTCGCTCACCGACTGCGTGGCGTCGGGCTCACTGACTCCCGGGGCGGCGCAGCTCTTGTCACGCATGATCAAGGCCAAACTGGCGTTCCTGATCAGCGGCGGAACCGGCTCAGGCAAAACGACTCTGCTTGCCGCTCTCCTGGGGCTGGTGCCGTCATCCCAGCGGATCGTGATTGTCGAGGACTCGCGGGAGCTCGCGCCCAACCATCCGCACGTCGTGCGGATCGAGGGGCGGCCCGCCAACACCGAGCTCGCTGGAGCCATCAGCCTGACTGATCTGGTTCGTCAGTCACTGCGCATGCGTCCTGACCGGCTGGTGGTAGGTGAAGTACGCGGGGCTGAGATCGTCGACTTGCTGACTGCGATGAATACCGGTCATGAGGGCGGTTGTGGCACAGTGCACGCCAATTCCACGGCCGATATTCCAGCTCGGCTGGAAGCCCTGGCTTCGCTTGGCGGGCTCCCACGGGCCGCTTTGCACGCACAGCTGGCCTCGGCGCTGGATGCGGTGATACATGTCGCCCGCGACGAGTCCGGGATGCGCCGGGTGGCCGAGATTTCGATCTTCGTCCGCGAGCCGAGAAGCGGGCTGGTCCGCAGCGAGTGTGCCGTCGACCTCCGCCCCGACGGCGGCATCGTGCTGGGTCCGGGCAGCCGCCAGCTGGAACGGATGTTGGACCGTTGATCACGATCATGGTCTGCCTCGGCTGCGCGATGCTGGCTGCGTGGCTGGCGGTGCCGCGGCCAGCGGCGCGAAGTCTCACCAGCCGACTCGCTCCGCAAACACCAACGTCCGCCATAGAGACAGGCATCGAGGACGGAACACGGCGACGACGATCAGGGACCGTTTTGGCGATCTTGATCATCTTGCTGGGGCTGATCATTGCTGCCGGCTCTGTCGGTAAGGCTCCGGGTGCCGTACTCGCCAGCGCGGCACTGCTGGTCGTCGTCACGGCCGCCCGCCTGGTTGCCCAGTACAGACGACGAAGATCAGCCCGCCGAACGCGAGCCGAGGTGGCGCATGCGTGCACTGTGCTGACGTCCTATCTCCGGGTCGGACAGGTGCCATCCGCTGCACTGGCTATCGCCGCAGCCGACTGCGAAGTGTTACGCGACGGCCACCATGCACATAGCCTCGGCGGCGACGTGGTCCACGTCTGGCGGCAGCAGGCACGGCGTGCCGGGTACCGGGGCCTTCTCGAGCTGGCGCGGGCCTGGCAGATCTCGGTGGAGACCGGTGCGCCGATGTCGTCGACTCTGGATCAGGTGGCGGCCAGCCTCTCGGCCGACCAGGGGCTGATCCAGGTCGTCAACAGCGAGCTCGCCGCTGCCCGCGCGACCAGCAAGGTGATGGCTGCCTTGCCCCTGTGTGGCATCGGCATTGGCTATCTGCTGGGGGGTGATCCAGCTCGCTGGTTGCTGGCCGGTCCTGCTGGCTGGGCATGCCTACTGGCAGGGGTGGTACTGGCTTGCGCGGGTGTCCTGTGGATTGAAGCTCTGGCTCGACGCGCCTCCGCCGAGGTGTAGCCGGTGCCTTCCACCCTGATAACGAGCATGCTGACCGGGCACGCGACCGTGTCAGCGAGCACCCTTCTGTGTGCTGGGTCCGCCGGTTTTGCCGTCTTTGTCGTGTTGCGGCGTCCCGAAGGTCAGCTTCGCCGGATAACGCCCCGGAAATCACGCCTGGCTGGGGCGGTGGCGCCGTTCGTGCGATTGCTCCAGGGTCGAGCTGACGCGCCGCCGCTGATCCACCGTGTACTGCTGAGCACGGCCTGCGTCCTCGCCCTTGGCCTGGCCGGGCCTCGGCTCGATGGCTGGTTGGGAGGCTTGGCCTGGTCCGCGGTGCCGGTGGTTGCCGCAACTGGAATGCTGGCGCTGGGCTGGGTCGAGCCACGGTCAACACGCCGCCGCCGACAACAGTTGATCATGGAAGTCCCGCAGACGCTGGAGCTGATGGCTGCCTGCCTCGGCGCTGGCCTTCCCACCCGTACGGCCTGCGCAGCCGTCGTGCAGACTTTCGACGGCCCCGTCGCTGATGATCTTGGTCAGGTCTTGGCGTTGCTCGAGCTCGGTGTGGGTGATGTGATGGCCTGGCGGGCTCTCCATGATCATCCGCAGTTGGGCCTGGCGGCCGCGGACCTGGCTCGTTCGGTGGAGTCGGGAATCTCAATGGTGGAAGGCCTTCAACATCACGCTGCCGCGGCTCGCGAGGCCCGGCGGAGCGAGCTTCAGGTGCGGGCTAGGGCGGTCGGGGTACGCAGCGTGCTGCCGCTGATGACCTGCTTCATTCCCTCGTTCATGCTGCTCGGGATCGTGCCAGCTGTGGTCTCTGCCGTCTTCAACGCGCTCCCATGACAGTGGTTGATCCGGGGATATCCACAGGTCGCCGGGCACGCCGAGCGCTGTCAACAGATTTTCGCCGGGCCGCACGATCGGGCTCTTGATCAGGAGACTCCAGACGCATCCGAACCGATGCCGCACCCAGGTGTGGTGCGCGACACCCAAGGGAGGGAACCCATGACAAAAGACATCTCTGTGGCGGGGACAGACGCGGTGGACGAGGCTCCGCCAACTCGCCGTGACCAGCTGGGCATGGTGAGTGCCGAGTGGGCAGTCGGCATCATTGCCGCCATTGCGATCGCGGGGGTACTGCTAGGAATCGTGACGAGCGGACCGGTCCACGACGCGCTGCTCAAGTTCATCTTGATGGTGATCCACTCGTTCTCCGGCTTCTTGCAGTGAGACGGCGGCGAGTCGAGGCGAGTCGAGAATCGTGACGTTGCGGAAGACCAGAGCGCGGGACGGACGGGGCATGGTGACGGCCGAACTGGCCGTCACCACGCTGGCCGCATTCGCACTGCTGACCATGATGTGTTGGGGGATCTATCTGGTCGTCATCCAGCTCCGCTGTGTCGACGCCGCGGCCGCGGTCGCTCGTCAGTCCGCCCGCGGGGACACCACAGCGGTCGCCAGGGCTAAGGCTGCAGCGCCATCAGGAGCAACGATTTCGATCGACAAGCGTCCGATCCTGGTCACCGTCACCGTGCGAGTCAACGCACGACCATTGGGTCGCTGGCTGCCTACGGTGCCGCTTGAAGCTCGTGCGCAGGTGGTGCCAGAGCCCACAGCAGCTGAGGGATGATCATGCAGCGAACTGCAGCCTCGGAGCTGGGAAGCGCATCGGTTCTGATGACTGGGATCCTCGGCGTCGTCGTGGCGCTCAGCAGTGTCGCCTTGGTGATCGCGGGATACGCCGTCGGCTATCACCGGGCTCGGGCTGCGGCTGATCTCAGCGCCTTGAGTGGGGCTGCGGCGTTCCAGCAGGGCCGGGATCCGTGTGCCCAGGCGGTGCTTACGGCCAGGCACAACGGTGCCCGGGCGGACCGCTGCAGCCAGGTGGGCGATGCAGTCGACTTCGTGGTGACGGTGCGAGTCACGGTTGTGGTGCGCACACGCACGCCCCACATGCCCAGGACGGTTGCCGCAGAAGCCCATGCCGGTCCGGTGCACGATGTGCCATGAGCTTGGTGACAGGCAACGGCCGCTCGAGCCAGAGGAGGTCGAGTTGTCCGCCGACAGCGGCATTGTGGTGTGTCGGGTGAACGCACAGCGGGCTGGAGAGGAGCCGTATGCGGCGATCGTCAGCAGCACGGTCGTCCGCGGCGACGGACGTTGGCTGCTGGCATTCCATCAGCAGTCGCCCGCCTGATCCCTAACTTCGACCTCATCAGAGGTTGGGTGCATCCTTTCTCCCGTCTTCGGGAGAGGGGACACACACCGGTCCTTCTCTTCCCGCAGGTTCTTCAGCCCAGGTTCGAGATCTCAAGGAAGCTCATTTCTGAGGCTCATCCTTGGTCAGCGCGTCTGTCTCGTTCAGCATCGCCTGACGCTCGGCCGGGGTCGTCGAGGATTCGCCCTCCAGCTCGAGGCTCGACTTCTCCCGGGTGGTCGGCTCAGTCGCTACGGAGTCGCTCGTCGCCGAGGCGTCGGGAGTCTTGTTGGTGGTCGTTGAGGTTTCCTCCGGACTGGCCGACGAGCCCGGTATCTTGTCGCCCGCGGCCTGCAGCAGAACCTTTCTCTCCGTGCGCCGTGCTCGCCCGCGACGAATACCGCTCCGCAGCAACAGCAGCGCCAGGATGGTGACCGCCATGGCGATTGCGCCAGTGATGAAGATGCCAGCGCTGTTCACTTTGACGACCGCTCCAAAGATGGACAAGTCGTAGATGTCCGGATTGCTGACCACAATCGCAACAACGAGCACCACAACCAGGACAAGCAGTATCAAAGCGAGGACGACCATAGCGTCATTATTGCCTCTCGGCGTACGCTCAAAGTCAGCGACGCGAAGAGGCGTCTTCCCAATCGTCGCCCGTGGGTCCTGCAGGCCGATCACAGCGATCGGGCCTGACGGCTGGGCCCATCGCGATGTGTCCGTGCACGCCTCGATAACAAAACCAGAGCTACTTGTGGTTAGACTTCCCGAGCGGCTAAGGGCAGTAGCCGCGAGTGCCGAGCGTCTCAGGAGGGCGATGTATGTCCCTGCTTCCAGTTCCCTTGGAAGTGACTCCAATTAGCTTGTCGGGAGTCAACCTGGCGTTCGTCGCAGCGGTCGGCGTCATCGCCTTAATAGCTCTTGTGATGGCCGTGGTCTTCCGTCGCGAGGTGCTTGCGGCAGGTGACGGCACGCCGAACATGCAGTCCATCGCCCGCGGTGTGCAGGAAGGTGCGAGCGCCTATCTCGGCCGCCAGTTCCGCACCTTAAGTGTGTTTGCGGTCGCAGCGTTCTTCCTGCTACTGCTGTTGCCAGTCCACGCCAGCGCTGACTTCAGCAGCCTGACTTTACGCATATGCCGCTCCGTCGCCTTCCTAGCCGGAGCGGTCTTTTCTGCTCTGATCGGTTTTCTCGGCATGTGGCTAGCCGTGCGCGCCAACGTACGCGTCGCTGCTGCCGCCCGCAGTGAGGGTCGGGATCCAGCCATGAAGATCGCGTTCCGAACCGGGGCGCATGTCGGCATGGCCACTGTCGGGCTGGGCCTGCTCGGTGCCTCGCTCGTGGTCTTCATCTTCCGTGGTGATGCGCCGACCATCCTTGAGGGCTTTGGCTTCGGGGCGGCAATGCTCGCTATGTTCATGCGCGTTGGCGGCGGCATCTTCACCAAGGCGGCCGATGTGGGCGCCGACCTGGTGGGCAAGGTCGAGCAGAACATTCCCGAAGACGACCCGCGGAATGCCGCGACGATCGCGGACAATGTCGGCGACAACGTCGGGGACTGCGCTGGCATGGCCGCCGATCTGTTCGAGTCCTACGCCGTCATGTTGGTCGCGTCGCTGATCCTCGGCAAGGCGGCCTTCGGTGAGTCCGGCCTGGTGTTCCCGCTGATCGTGCCGGCCATCGGTGTCATCACCGCCATCATCGGCATCTTCCTGACCCGCCCTCGAGCAGGCGAAAACGGCCTCAAGACCATCAACCGCTCCTTCTATATCTCTGCTGCCATTTCCGCGGTGCTGGTCGCGATCGCCGCGTTCGCCTACCTGCCCTCCTCCTTCGCTGCACTCGGCATGCCGGACGTGGAGATCGGACCGATCGACGATCCGCGGATCGTCGCCATCGGCGCGGTGGCCATTGGGATCGTGCTGGCAGTTCTCATCCTCAGCCTGACCGGCTACTACACCGGCACCGAGGATCGGCCAGTCAAGAATGTCGGCAAGACCTCGCTGACTGGCGCGGCGACCGTCGTGCTCGCCGGAATCTCGGTCGGACTGGAGTCGGCGGTCTACACCGCAATCGTCATCGCGGCAGCGGTGTACGGCGCGTTCCTGCTCGGCGGCTCGGGGGTCGTCGGCCTGTTCGCCATCGCCCTCGCCGGCTGCGGGTTGCTCACCACCGTTGGTGTCATCGTCGCAATGGATACCTTCGGCCCGGTCTCCGACAACGCCCAGGGCATTGCCGAGATGTCGGGCGACGTGCACGGCGCGGGCGCCCAGGCGCTGACCGAGCTGGACGCGGTCGGCAATACCACCAAGGCGATCACCAAAGGGATCGCGATTGCGACCGCCGTGCTCGCCGCGACCGCTCTCTTCGGCTCCTACACCGACTCCGTCCGTAGCGTGCTGGCCGAGAACTACAACAGGTTCATCAACGAGGCCGTGGTCTTCGCGCCGCAAACCCTTGTGGGTCTGATTCTTGGCGCTGCCGTGGTCTTCTTGTTCTCTGGACTGGCGATCAGTGCGGTAGGACGTGCGGCCGGGGCTGTGGTCTTCGAGGTACGGCGTCAGTTCCGGGAGATCCCCGGGATTATGGACGGCACCGGCAAGCCCGAGTACGGCAAGGTCGTCGATATCTGCACCAAGGACTCCTTGCGCGAGCTCGCAACGCCAGGGCTGCTGGCCCTGATGGCCCCTATCGCCGTCGGATTCGGCCTCGGCGCCCCGGCGTTGGCCGGCTACCTCGCCGGTGCCATTGCGGCCGGCACGTTGATGGCGGTGTTCCTGGCCAACTCGGGGGGCGCATGGGACAACGCTAAGAAACTGGTCGAGGACGGCCACCACGGCGGCAAAGGTTCCCTCGCCCATGCCGCCACGGTGATCGGTGACACCGTTGGCGACCCGTTCAAAGACACCGCAGGGCCTGCGATCAACCCACTGATCAAGGTCATGAACCTGGTGTCGCTGCTGATCGCCCCGGCAGTGGTTGCCATGTCGCCGCTGAGCACCACGCCGAGTGCCGTGCGCTACCTGATCGCGGGCATTGCTTTGGCCATCATCATCACCATGGTGACTATTAGCACCCGCCGCGAGGTGGCGATCGCCAGCTCGCCAGACCAGCAGCCGCGTCCGCAGCTCGAGGCCGACGGCACGGCAGGTCAGCGAGACCAGCGGCCGCGTCCACAGCTCGAGGCTGAGGACACGGTCGAGGTCCCGATTAAGCAAACTGAGACAAAGGTTGACAAACTAGCTCAATGAGCGACGCCGGTCGTTGGTGTCTGCCGGATCCCGCACGCAAGGCACACTGGATTGCGATGAACAGCAATTCCTACGGCGACGGTTCTACACGCGGCTTCGATAAAGTGCCGCCCGATTCGTACCAACCTGACCCTGCGCTGGCCGGATATCCGCCGCCGCAGGCACCCCAGCAAGTCGGACCTCTCGGCGACGGTCACGCAGGGCCCGGGCAGCCGTACGGCCAGCTTGGCCCGTACGGATCGCCTGCGTACCCGCCGCCCATGCCGGTTTCGACCAGCGCGTTGCCCGAGGTCCCACGGGTCTACCAGCAGATGCTCCGCGGCCCGCACTATCGCTGGTGGAAGCCGCTGCTCTGCTTAGTCCTGGTTCTGCCGTTGGCTCTGATCATGATGGGCCTTGCGATCGTGCCCGTGCTCGTCGCCGGGCTGCTCAGCGGAGCGCCCGACCTCGTCGAGTACACGGTGAGGACAACCAGCGACATCGCCAATCTGGGCCCGATCGGCTTTATCTACCTGAATCTCACGCTCATTGTGCTCATCCCTGCCAGCGGGCTATCGATCTGGATTGCGCACGGCATTCGGCCGGGATATTTAGCCTCAGTTGCGGGTGGGATCCGCTGGCGGTGGCTGCTGCGCTGTGTGGCGGTCATCTTGCCGCTGTGGGCCGTGTACACCCTGCTGGGGGTGCTGGTCACCCCATTCACGTCCCCCCGACCGGATCATTGGGTGACGTTGCTGGTCATCGTGCTGCTCCTGACGCCGCTGCAGGCGGCGGGGGAGGAGTACTTCTTCCGCGGCTGGATCATGCAGAACGTGGGAGCCTGGTTCGCGCGGCCCATGGTCGGGCTTGTCGTCTCGCTTGCCGTGTCGGCGGCTGCCTTCTCAACTGCGCACATGAGCCCGGACCCATGGGTGCTGGGTACCATCGCTTGTCTCGCCGTGGCTTCCGGGCTCGCCGCGTGGTGGACCGGTGGGCTGGAAGCCGGCATTGCGATGCACGCAGTCAACAACATGCTGACGTTGAGCATCGTCGTGATCTTCGGAGGCTGGTCTCAGGCGTTCGTCCGGAGCGATACCACCGGCACGCCGCTGATGCTGCTGTTGGCGGTGGTGGTGAACGGGAGCGCACTCGCCTTGATCCTGTGGCAGGCCAAACGTGTGGGGCTGCAGCGTTACTACCAGCCGCCCGCTCGGCCCGTCAGTCCGACGAGCGTTCCGCCGGCACCGGCATACCCTCTCGGTCATTACCCGGCGCCGTAATTCATCCGGGGGTCTGGGGGGCGGAGCCCCCAGCGGGGGTGCACGGGGGCAGAGCCCCCGTGGGTGCGGGAATTCATTCCGAAACAGTGACGTTCACGGCCGTAGTTGATCCTGGCCCGTAGAGTAAGCGCGCTGGGGGCGTGGCAGGTCGGTTCGTTGGTCGTGGATCACGATCGATGCTCCGCCGCGCATGTGATCAGGTAACGAGAAAGTGAGTATTCGGTGGCAGTGAAGGCAGGGGGCAGGCGACTCGTGATCGTCGAGTCCCCGACCAAGGCGAACAAGATCGCGAGCTTTCTGGGCGACGGTTACATCGTCGAGTCCAGCCGCGGTCACATTCGCGACCTCCCGACCGGCGCCGCCGAAGTCCCAGCAAAGTACAAGGGTGAGAAGTGGGCCCGCACCGGCGTGAACGTGGACAACGGCTTCGAGGCCCTCTACGTCGTCAACCCGGAGAAGCGGGCGACGATCCGTCTGCTCAAGGACGCACTGGCCGGTGCCGACGAGCTGTTGCTTGCCACTGACGGCGACCGCGAGGGCGAGGCGATTGCCTGGCATCTGCTGCAGGAGCTCAAGCCCAAGGTTCCGGCGAAACGCATGGTCTTCCATGAGATCACTCAGGCAGCCATTGCCGAGGCGGTCGCCAACCCGCGTGATCTTGACGAGGATTTGGTCGATGCCCAGGAGACTCGGCGGATCCTTGATCGTCTCTACGGCTATGAGGTCTCGCCCGTGCTGTGGAAGAAGGTCATGCCACGGTTATCGGCCGGACGCGTGCAGTCGGTCGCGACCCGGCTCGTCGTTGATCGGGAGCGGGAACGCATCGCCTTCCGAAGCGCCTCGTACTGGGATCTGGACGCGATCTTGGACGCCGGGCCCGAGGCTCAACCTCCGCTCTTTCCGGCACGGCTCACTCGGGTTGGTGAGCGGCGGGTCGCCCAGGGACGCGATTTCGACAGCCGTGGTTCCTTGATCACCAAGGACCATGATCAGCTCGTACTCCTGAACGAGGACCAGGCGCAGGCTCTGGCGGACTCTTTACGCGCTGCCAGCTTCGAGGTGGACAGCGTCGAGTCCAAGCCCTACAGCCGCCGCCCGTATGCACCGTTCCGGACCACGACGATGCAGCAGGAGGCCGGCCGCAAACTCGGATTCACCGCGCAGCGAACGATGTCGGTCGCTCAAGATCTTTATGAGGCCGGGTTCATCACCTACATGCGAACCGACTCGGTCACGCTCTCCGGCAGTGCGATCGCCGCGGCCCGGCACCAGGTCCGTCAACTCTTCGGTCCGGATTACCTGCCGGACCAGCCGCGAATGTACACATCCAGAGTCAAGAACGCTCAGGAGGCGCATGAGGCGATCCGCCCTGCCGGCGAGACCTTCCTGACGCCCGCCCAAACCAGGCTGAGCGGTGATCAGTTCCGGCTCTACGAGCTGATCTGGATGCGCACGATCGCCTCACAGATGAAGGACGCCGAGGGTCTCTCGATTACGGTCAAGATCAACGCCCAACCGAGCGATGGCGAGCTGTGCACCTTCGTTGCCTCCGGCCGGACGATCACCTTTTACGGCTTCCTCAAGGCCTACGTGGAATCGGTTGAGGAGACCGACGGCCACACCGATGACGAGCAGACCCAGCTTCCACATCTCACCGCCGGGCAGCCACTGCGGCCCGAGTCCGTGACGGCGTCGGGGCATGAGACGCGTCCACCGGCCCGCTACACCGAGCCGTCGCTGGTGGCCAAGCTGGAAGAGCTGGAGATCGGCCGGCCCTCGACGTACGCAACGATCATCCGCACGATCACTGCGCGGGATTACGTGTTCAAGAAAGGTACGGCGCTCGTGCCGACCTGGTTGGCCTTTGCGGTCACGCGGTTGCTCGAGGAGCACTTCCCCAAGCTGGTGGATTATGCCTTCACCGCTGAGATGGAGGAGGTGCTGGACCAGATTGCCGATGGGCACGCAGAGCGGCTCAGAGTCTTGACCGACTTCTATTTCGGCAGTGACGACCGTGAGGGCTTGCATCGGCTGGTTTCGGAGCTTGGTGAGATTGACGCCCGTAGGCTGTCGACGTTCGAGATCGCTGATCTTGACTCCCTGTCGACAGGCGCGCCCAAGATCGTTGTTCGAGTCGGTCGCTACGGCACCTATGTAGAAGATGAGGAGGGTCGCCGCGCCAATGTCGCTGATGATCTTCCGCCGGACGAGCTTACTGTTGATCTTGCTAGGGAGTTGCTGGCGAAGCCGGTGGGCGAGGAGCGACAGCTGGGGCTGGATTCGGAAACCTCGCGAATGATCGTCGCAAAGAACGGCCGTTTCGGCCCGTACGTGACAGAGATCCTCGACGAGGACGCACCGAAAGGCGCCAAGCCTCGCACTGGGTCGCTGTTCGCTTCGATGAGCATCGAGGAGGTCACCCTTGAGCAAGCGCTTCAGCTGATGAGCTTGCCGAGGGTGGTGGGCACAGATGGCGACGGTGTGGAGATCACCGCGCAGAACGGACGCTACGGGCCCTATTTGAAGAAGGGCACTGACTCACGCTCCTTGGAGGGCGAAGATCAGATCTTCTCGATCACGCTCGAGGAAGCCCAGGCCATCTACGCGCAACCCAAGCAGCGGGGGCGGGCGGCGACCAAGCCACCACTCAAAGATCTTGGCACCGATCCTGCCTCCGGGAGGCCCATGATCATCAAGGAAGGTCGCTTCGGGCCCTACGTCACCGACGGGGAGATCAACGCGACATTGCGGCGAGGTGACGACGTCGAAACGATCACCGCCGAGCGCGCCGCCGAGCTGCTGGCCGAGAAACGCGCCAAAGGGCCAGCACCCAAGAAGCGTCCGGCCAAGCGGAGGCAAGCGGCGGCCGCAGCGACGACTTCGACTCCGAAACCGGCCGCGAAGCGGGTGCCGGCCAAGAACGTACGCACTAAAACTGGCTGACGCACCCCAAAAAAAGGCGTCAGTATCCATGGTCGTCATAGCGACCACCGATGCTGACAAGACGGCACTAGTGTTCGACCATGGGTAAGAAGAAGCGCCGCAAGGCTCATGTGCCCAAGCGCAATGAACCCGTGCCTGCCCTGCCACCTGCGCTTCCCGAGCGGTCCAGCATTGGTCCCGTGGGCCAGCGCTACTACGACATGCCTTACAGCGCAGCGACGCCGCGCTTGATCAATCCTGATCTTGGTTTGCACCATCTGGTCGCCAGGGTCGGACACAATGCCGCGTACGAGATCTCGGTGACGTTGCTGGACGCGCCCGATCACCGGCTGATCCGATCTGGGGTCCTGCTTGCCCATCGGGTGCTGGACGGGCGCGGGGAGTGGTACATCACCGCCCCGGACTGGCAGCCGCTGTTGCCCATTGACCGGATCGAGTTGATGGGTCATGCCGATCTTCCTGAAGGGCTGGCCGACATGATCCGACCGCTGCGACGACGGGCGACGCTGGGACCCGTTGCCGCACTCACCTGCGATCGGCGGGAGTTCGCGCTGCGCGACGATGACGGAACCACGCTGGCTCTACTGCGCGACGACAAGGTCACCGTACGCCGCGGCGGCCTGACCACCGCGCGCTACCGCGAGGTGTTGATCACCCCAGTCGGGCCTGGACTGAACGACGAGCAGGCGGCGTGGCTCGACCGTTCCCTGTTGCAGGTTGGCGCTACCCAGGTACCACGTTTCCCGCGGCTGGTTTCCCGGCTCGGCGCTCCCGCGACCGGGTCGACCGACATACCGATACCCGGCCCGTTCGACGCCACAGCGCCGTTCAAGAAGTTCGTCTCCCAGTTGGTCGCGCTGCGGCTGCGACAGATCGTGGAAGCTGATCTTGCTATCCGCGGCGGTGATCTCACAGCCGTCGACCGGCTGGCAGATCAGGCGGTGCGGCTGAGGGACGAGCTCAAGGGACTCTCGGTGGTACTTGACGCTGAGTGGGTCGAGGATCTTTACGACGAGCTGGGCTGGATAAGCCTGGAAGCAAGCTCGCCCAATGGGCAGGAGCACGACCGGCTGACCGCTCGGTTACGCAGCGAGCGCTATCTCACCGTGCTGGAACGACTCGTTGCCGCCGTCCGCTCGCCCAAGCTGGCCGATCAGCGCTCAGATCCTGCCGGCGAGGTGCTCGCCGGCCTGGTCTCGATGGCGGTGGCGCGGATGCGCCGCTGCGCGGATCGCCTGAATGTCGACTCCCTCGACGAGGAATGGGAGGAGGCCTGGCAGGAGATGGGACGCCTCGAATGGGTGGTTGGTGTGGCAGCCCAGGTGCTTCCGGAAGAGTCGGCAACGATTCAGCAGCAGCTGCTCAAGTCTCGGCAGCTGTTGTCGGAGATCCATAACGATCATCACCGCGAGCTCGCCACGTACGAGCGGGTCGCGAATCTGTCTTCGGAGCAGGCCTTTGCCGCTGGCCGCGACTATGAGCGTGAAACGCGAAAGTCGCGCCATGTCCGGCGCGAGTTCGCGGAGGCGTGGGCTAAGACCAAGAAGAAGCTCGGCGCGTGAGCGCAGCGGGCGGGGTCTTTGTTGTTTTCGAGGGCGGCGACGGGGTCGGCAAGACGACCCAGGTCGACCGGCTTTGCGCGTGGTTGGCCGATGCGGGACATGAGGTACTAAAGACCTTCGAGCCCGGGGACACGACCGTCGGAGCGATGATCCGGCGGATCGTTCTGGACCCGGCCACTGGTGAGATGTCCCCCCGCGCTGAGGCATTGCTGTATGCGGCCGACAAGGCACAGCACATCTTCTCGGTGGTCCGGCCTGCGCTGGAGCATGGTGCCGTTGTGGTCTGCGACCGCTATGTCGACTCGATGCTGGCCTACCAAGGGGCTGGTCGGGTTCTTGACCTGGCCGATCTCGAGCGCATCGCACGCTGGGCGACCGAGGATCTGCGACCTGATCTGACTGTGGTGCTGGACGCGGAGCTTAGCGATGGGATCCACGCCAAGGCTCAAAAGGACCGCCTCGAGTCGGCCGGCGACATGTTCCATGAGCGGACGCGGCACTTCTTCCTCGAGCTGGCGCGGCGGGAGCCAGAGCGCTACCTGGTGCTTAATGCCCGCGCGTCACGAGAGGAGATCGCTGCACAGGTGGCCGCTCGGGTCGCGCCGCTACTGACGCCGGCACGCCAGGGGCGACGTCGGCAGTGAATGGCAGAGTGTTTGACATGACTGCACCGCTCACCGATTCCGCGGCCGCAGGATCGGGTCGTGACCTGGGCGTCTGGGCGGAGCTGATCGGTCAGACGGCTGCCGTAGCGACGCTGCAGCGGGCCGCGGCAGGCGAGCCGCACGCCATGAGTCACGCCTGGTTGTTCACAGGTCCTCCCGGTTCGGGACGATCGAATGCGGCGCGGGCCTTTGCCGCGGCGCTGCAATGCAGCTCTGGCGGCTGCGGGAAGTGCACTGCATGTCGTACGTCGTTGTCCGGTGCCCACCCCGACGTCACGCTGGTACGTACCGAGCTGCTGTCGATCGGTGTCGACGAAGTACGCGAGCTAGTTCGGCGATCGGCCATGAGCCCGACTCTCGGACGGTGGCAGGTCATTGTGATCGAGGACGCTGATCGGATCACCGAACGAGGCGCCGATGCATTGCTCAAGAGCATCGAGGAGCCGGCGCGGCGTACGGTCTGGATCTTGTGCGCACCGACCGCTGACGATGTGGTCGCAACCGTCCGATCGCGCTGCCGACTGCTGACGTTGCAGACGCCGACTATCCCGGCCGTGGCCCGATTGCTCGAGACCCGCGATGGCATCGAACCGGAGTTGGCGGCGTACGCGGCACGAGTTTCGCAGGGACATATCGGTCGGGCGCGTGTGCTGGCGCGGGACGAGGACGCTCGCAACCGGCGACAACAGATCTTGCAAATCCCGTTCCAGTTGCATGGGCTGGGGGCCTGCCTCGCGGCAGCGGCTCAAGTGGTCGAGGCGTCAACGGTCGAGGCGGCGGCAGCGACTGGCGAGCTGGATGTCGGCGAGCGGGCGGCACTGGAAGAGGCCCTGGGATTCGGCACGAAGGGTGCGAAGCCGCGTCAGGCACATGCGGCGATCAAGGAGCTTGAGGAACAGCAGCGGGCTCGCACCAAGCGCTTTCAGCGGGATGCGATCGATCGAACACTTACCGAGCTGACCGGCTTCTATCGCGACGTGCTGAGCATCCAGACCGGGTCGGGAGCGCCGCTGATCAATGAGGACCTGAGGGCTCAGATTGTTGTGCTGGCACGAAAGTCGACCGCCGAATCGACGCTGCATCGGATCGATGCGCTGCTTGATTGCCGTACGGCGCTTGAGGGAAACGTTGCGCCGCTCCTCGCGGTCGAGGCTGCTTTGATCGGTCTGGTCGAAGGATGACGCCTGTCACGGCGGGAGCCGTCGCGCCGAGGTGCAGCGGCGCAGTGTACCTGACTTTCCTTCGAGATGTTCGGGGTTCATTTTCTGCGAGTTCTTTAGTAATCTGGGCCGCACAGGTTGCCGGAGGGGACGAACCCCCGAGCGTCCTCTCCGACAACCTTCCAAGGTCTGGCTGATTAGCCAGACCGTTTTTCGTTTCCGGCCTTGTAGACGGAAACAGCGCTTTGACTCGCCTCTGTCGGAAAGCTGGGTTAACCCACCTTCTTTGCGCTCTGCACAGGTTGCAACGTGTGCAGAGCGCATGGAGCCTACGTGTACGTAAGTTCCCCGACAGCAGCCCCGAGTGTCTTGGCGCCTGCGGGTCGAGCGCTCCAAGGTCACAAATTGGTATCGCAAAGTGTTGCGCTCTGCGGAAGGTTGCGCTTACGGTGGAGAGCGGCTCGTTTCCGTTTCGTTATCAAACGGCCGGAGCGGAATGCCAGGGGGAAGGACTCAGAGGCATCCAATATGCCTGCTGAGATCGCGCGTCCGTTTGCCGAACTCCGCTGGACGGCGCCTAGCCGGGAACGTCTCGGGCGAAAGCGGAGGTAGAGGAACCAGCGGATTTCTCTCACGTCAGGAAAGAGAGAGTCCCGGGGGGTGAAGCGCTCACAGCGGTGTATCTCTGCACACCGCGTGAGCGCCGGGCCCATGGCGGCCCGAACCAGGTATCTCACAGGCGTACTCGGGGAAGGATTCGATTCCTACGTTGACATCCACCATCATCAAGCGCGCCGTCGGCGTGAGCGCAGCGCTTGCTCTGTCCTGCGGGATTGGGCTCGCGGGCGCCGTACCTGCCGAGGCAGCAACGACGACCGTGTGGGATCGCGTCGCCAAGTGCGAGAGCGGCGGCAACTGGAAGATCAACACCGGTAACGGTTACTACGGTGGCCTGCAGTTCGCTGCGGGTACCTGGAAGGCGCACGGCGGGGGAACGTACGCCAGCCAGGCAAACCAGGCGACCAAGGCGGAGCAGATCGCGATCGCACGTCGGGTGCTAGCAGGCCAAGGTGCGGGTGCCTGGCCGACCTGCGGCCGACGTGCGGGTCTGACCAAGTCGAACGGCAGAGCGGACAAGCACGCGACGCCGTCGACCAATTCTGGAGCTTCCAAGACTACGAAGGTGAACGACTCGGCGAAGAAGATCGCCAAGAAGGCGGCTCCAAAGAAGTACAGTGCTAGTGCCAGTGGCAAAACCGTTCACGTGAAGCGCGGCGACACCCTTCGTAAGATCGCCAAGCGGTATCACGTGAAGGGCGGTTGGAAGGGCTTGTGGAAGCTCAACAAGGAGACGATCAAGAACCCGAACTTGATCTATATCGGCCAGACGATCAAGATCAAATAGACCTGACTGGCGCGGGTGGGACCCTGCCCCCCAGTATGCCCACCCGTGGAAGCCCGGCAGACCCGCATCTGCCGGGCTTCCGGTTTTCTGTGGGCCATGTGCGGTACGCACGTCTAAGCCCAGGAATGCGCCTTCGACGAGCTCAGAACGCAAGAGGACGAAACTTGGGGCGCATGTGGACGGTCTCGGCTTTAGGCTTGGGCCATGGGGAGGGTGATGGCTGTGTCGTTCGAACGGTACGGCCGGCTGTACTACCTCAATCCCGGTGACGCGGCCTACAGCGTCGGTGATCGGGTTCTGGTGCCGACCGACTCCGGCCCCGAGGTCGCCGAGTGCGTATGGGCGCCAGAGTGGGTCGAGGACGAGGGATTTGAGGGGCTGCCAATGTGCGCTGGGTTGGCCGCGCCTGAGCAGCTCGAGCGGGATGCGGCGAACCGACGGCGGCGCGCCGAGGCCAAGCTGGCCGCCAAGAAATTGATCAAGAAGAATGAATTGCCGATGAAGGTTGTCGCGGTCGACTTCATCGATTCCGGTATCGATTTCGACCAGCTGGTCGTCATCTACTTCACCGCGCCTCATCGGGTTGACTTCCGAGTCTTGGTGAGTGAGCTGGCCCGCAGCTTGCAAGCGCGGATCGACCTGCGGCAGATCGGCTCGCGAGATGCGGCCCGGCTGGTCGGCGGCCTTGGCAGCTGCGGCCGCGACCTGTGTTGTGCCACGTTCCTGAAGGACTTCGAGCCTGTCAGCCTACGGATGGCCAAGGTCCAAGATCTTCCGCCGAACCCGCTGAAGATCTCCGGCGCCTGCGGCCGGCTGATGTGTTGCCTGAAGTACGAGCATCCCCTGTACGCCGAGTTCGCGCGTACCGCGCCGGCTGTCGGGGAGCAGGTTGCTCTGGAGGATGGGGACGGCGTGGTAGTCGGCCACCAGGTGCCGGCCGATTCGGTTGTCGTTCGAATGAGCGCCAGCGGTGCCACGAGGAGTTGTTCGCTGGCCGCGGCCTGCGGTGCTCGCCAGCTCTACGCTTCGCGCGCCGCTCCGGCGCAGGTACCAGCTCCACCCCGCAAGGCACGCACCCGGCGCCGCCGCTCCGACGAGGAGGAAGACTGAACGTTTCCGCACCGCTCAACCAGCGCGTCGTTATTGATCTTGACGCCCGAGCTCGCCATATCGCTACGGCGTAGGCTCGTCACATGCCAGGGCCCGCCCGCCGTTTCTCCCTGCTGGGCGTCACGGTGGTTGTGCTGGCTGTACTGGGCGGGTGTTCGACTGACTCGAGGATCCCGCAGGGTGAAACAACGTCGGTGGCCTCACCGTCCGCGGCCGCGACGTCAACTCCAGATCTGCCAAAGGACGGGCGGCCGCTCGAGCCCATCCCGGACGTGCGGCCGGAGGGCTTCACCAAGCCGCCGCCAGGCGCAGGAATAGCGCGCTATGAGAGACAGCAGCTCGACTGGAAGCGGTGTGGTCAGGAGTTCGCGTGCAGCACGATGCTCGCCCCCTTGGACTATGCCGATCCCGACGGGACGGCCATCACGCTTTCAGTGGCCAAGCGCCCGGCTACTGGTAGTAAGCGGCTCGGCAGTCTGATCATCAATCCTGGCGGTCCCGGCGGCTCGGGTGTGGGCTACGTCGGCTACTTCAACGCGGCAGGCCTGGAGAGCTATGACATCGTCGGCTGGGATCCACGAGGGGTCGGTCGCTCCACGCCCGTGACCTGCTTCGGTCGCGACGATCTTGATCGCTACTTCTCCATGGACAACTCACCCGATGATCCCGGCGAACTGCGCGCCAGGATCGACGAACAGATCGAGTTCGGCCAATCCTGTCTACGTCAATCCGGGGTGTTGCTGGAACACGTTTCGACCATGGAGACCGTACGCGATCTTGATCTGTTGCGCCGCCTGTTAGGTGATTCCAAGATCAACTACTTGGGATCGTCGTACGGTACAAGGATCGGCGCGCTCTATGCGGAACTGTTCCCGCAACGAGTAGGCCGGATGGTCCTCGATGGTGCGGTCGACATCAATTCCAAGTCCAAGATCAATCAAGTGGATGGCTTTGAGCGGGCGTTTCGTCATTTCGCGTCGTGGTGCGCGGATGAACGTTGCCGGCTTGGTGCGCAGCGTGATGAGGTGCTGTTCAAGATCAAGGAGTTCCTTGATCGGCTCGATCAGCAGCCGCTGGCGGTGGACGGCGGGCGTACCCTCAGCCAGCAGCAGGGCGTCGAGGCGGTCTTCTACTCCATGTATGGCGGGAGGGGTAGCTGGCCGGAGTTGCGGGATGCGCTCATCGCAGCAATCTTCGATGGGGATGGCGCCGGGCTCCTGCAGCTGGCGGACGCTTCAGATCGACGCAATCGTGATGGCACCTATGGGCAGCTCAACTACGCGTTTCCTGCCATTCGGTGCCTCGACAGCCAGGACGATAGCGTGCGCGCGGCAGAAAAGAGGCTTGCCGAGGAGTCCAAGCGCGCGCCGATCTTGGGTCAATTGAATGGGCCCGATTTGGCCTGTCCTTTGTGGCCGGTCAAGTCGGCGCCCAAGCAACCCACAGTCGACGCGGAGGGAGCCCCGCCGATTGTGGTTGTTGGTACCACCGGCGATCCGGCGACCCCCTATGAGTATGCCAAGTTGATGGCCGACGAACTCAGTTCGGCGGTGCTCCTGACATTCAATGGCGAAGGACACCTGGCGTACGGGCAGAGTGCCTGCGTCAAGTCGCAGGTCGATGCATACCTGCTTCGTGATCAAGTGCCGCGAGATGGGACTCGGTGCTGATTCAGCGGACCCGTTTTGGACTTCGTCATGCGTTAGGCCGCTCGATATAGTGGGCGATCGTGCCGAGCCAGCTGGCGCGTCACACAAGCCGCCTTAGCTCAGATGGCAGAGCGACGCACTCGTAATGCGTAGGTCATCGGTTCGATTCCGATAGGCGGCTCCAATCGTTATCCCTAGTCAACGCTGGCTTTCTGCCGAGGCGCCACGTTCACGGTCCGGTCCCTCGTCCGGTCGTGCCCCCGTGGTGCCCCCGAGCCGCTGAGCCGCATCCCACAGATTGCGGTCGATCATGTGCCCGTACAGGTCCATCGTCATGGCAGCTGTGGCGTGCCCCAGTACTCGCTGGACCACTTTGGGGTCAGCGCCAGACGCCAACCACACCGAGGCCGCCGTGTGGCGCAGATCGTGAACACGCAGCTCGGGCCGTCCAATCATCGCCTTCGCCTCACGCCAGCTGACCGACCGCTGCCAGTTCGTTTCCCGCAGCGGACCGCCTGCTGGCGCGGCGAAGAGCCATTCACCGGGGGTCTTGCCGGCGCTCCACCGATCCACGATGGGCACCACCATCGCCACCAGCGGGACAGTCCGAGCGCGCTTGTTCTTCAACGTGTCGACGAACAACTCGCCGCCCCCATTGCTTGCTAAAACCGCCCGTGACAACCGGAGCCCCGGTCCGGGCACCATCACCCGGTCACCCACCTGCAGGCCAGCCAGCTCACCCCACCGAAGGCCTTGCATCGCGAGTATGTAGACCAGCTCCGCATAAGGGCCGCGGCACGCTTGGGCCAGAGCCACCACTTCATCGAGGTCGAGGAACCTGCCCTCGCGCCGTGCCTGCCCCCCGGTCGGAGCATTCGCCGCCGCGGCAGCATTCACCGTCACTCGGCCGTCCGCCACAGCAAACGACAGCAGAGATCGGAGGGTGGCCAGGGCTCGCGTCGCCGTCGACCGAGCCAGGCCACGTTTGATCAGGTCGCCAAGCCAGCTCGAGACGTCTGCCGTAGTGATCGATGCCACTGGCCGACGCCCGAACCGCGGAGCGATGTAGTTCCGCCACGCCCCGCGGTCACTTTCCAAGGTCCGACGTTTCACGGTGCGTCGGGACTCCAGCCACATCTCGGCGACCACATTCAGCGGCACCTGGCCTCGACGGGGGTCCAGCCACTCACCTGCCCTCAACCGGCGCCGTTGATCTTGCTCCCATGCCACCGCATCAGACTTGCGGTCGAACATCCGAGAAGCGACCTCCCGGCCATTCGCTTTGATGCGCGCCCGGTATCGGACCTTGCCTTCCGCCGTCACCTTCCGTTGGATACTCACCCGGCCGGCGCTTCTCGGTTCGCCTCAAGCCAAGCCGTGAGAGCCTCCTCATCCCAGAGCACTCTCCGCCCGACCTTGGTCGCCGGCGCAAACCGGCCTTCCTGCCGTAGCCAACGAACCGTCGGCACGGTCACACGTAATGACTGAGCGACCTCCTCAATCGTCAAATACATCTTCATGATCTACGTCCTCTCAGCGGCCTCCCACACCGTCAGCAGCAACTTTTCCATCCGATCGTCTCCAGCCTCGTACCGATGCTTCAGTTGGCCACACTGCCCGCCCGAGGTGCAGTGGAGGTCTAAACCTGTTGACAACCCGGGCTGTGGAGCAGCACCTGCTGGGCTCCTCCGCACTCCCCAAAGTCGGTTCGGACGGCTTGGCGGTCACCATTTGCAGTTCCAATCTCGACGAGCGGCAACTCAGCCTTGCCTATCGGCAGCGGCTACATGATTGTCAATGAGCTTGCTCTCAGCCCTGGAGGGCTTGGGCGTGAAGCGGCATTCTCGCCGACCCAATCCGCCGAGGTCTCGCAGCCCCAACGCCGCGCGGAGGGATTCTCCTCTCGCCGAGACTCGTGACACTTCAAGCCTTCAGAGGCAGCACAAGATCATCAGTGATGGGCAAGATCATCGCGCTCGCGGCGGGTAAAACAAAGAACTTATGGCTCTTGACCCCAGACATCGGACCAGCTCCTCGATGAGCGCTTGGGACAGCGCCGCACGTAGCGCGGCTCCGACGTCACTGACCGACCGGGCCGAGAGTGCGGACGCACATATTGGCCGACCGCAAAACCGTTGTGTCTTGAGCTAAGAAGATGGCTGGAATTGATGTCGCCACTGGTCCCGCAGCGGGTGGCGTGAACGCGCTATGCGGCACGTGCGGATGTTTCGTCACCGTCAAGTCTCGTAGCGGTGTCATAGCGATGGATCGTCATCCCGGCGGAATGACGATCCGTAAGTCTGCTGGGCGAATGACTGCCGCGGATACCGAGGGGCGCTCCGTCGGACCTCATCCCATACGCAGAAACGGGACACCCGCCTGGTTCAACACCTCATACAGGTCGGCGATCCCGTCCGTGGAGCCGCGTTGGTCGCATTGGGTGAAAATGAGCCGTTCGGCCGCGCGGGACACACCGACGAAGAACGCCATCGTGGACTCGACCGTGTCGCGGGCATGGGCCCACCACTGGTCGCCGTCCAGGCCTACGAAGAAGACCGTGTGGTACTCCAGGCCCTTGCTCCGGTGGATGGTCAGCAGCGGCACTGCTTCGTCGTCGGTGAACGCGCCAGCAACCTGGTCCCACGAGTCGACCCGTCCGAGGACGTCAGAGAGCCGGATCTTGAACGCCTCGAGCGTAGCGGCGAGGTCTTCAGGCCGGTCCCCGAGGATGCGCTTCTGGGCGACGTGGTCGTACTTCACGAATGCCGTGAGCTGGTCGACGAGGGCCTCGGCGAGCTCTTCGGTGAGGTCGTTGACCGGCCCGATGGTCGCGTCATCATCCAGCGGAGTAGCTCCGAACCAGCTGCGTAGTTGGGCCAGGAACTCCGAGAGTGAGTCGTCGATGCTCGACCCCACTTCGCGGTCCCCGTCGTTCGGAGCGATCCGGGTCAGCGTGGCGGTGACCTCGCGCCAAGTTTGCGGCTGGCCGCCGCGAACAGCGCCGAGGCGGACCAGACCTATGAGCAGTCGGGCGAGCTCGTCCTTGAGCAGATCCTGGAGCCTGAGCTCGCCGACCTGAGCGTCGTCGTTGCGCAGCTTGAGTCCTTGAGCTGCGAGTGCCCGCGTGATTTCCGGTTCGAGGTCGGCCACCCGCTGGCGCGCGATCAGGGCGTACTCCGCCGGCGGGCGTTCAGACTGCTCGATGTCGGCGGCGATCCACGCTGCGATGGACTCAGCCTCGAGCCTGGGGTTGGAGAACGACCAGCCCTGGATTGGGGATTCTCCGACTTGGCTGACCACCTGCGACAGCTGCTGCTGGCTGTCCGGGTCGAGGCGTGTCGCGAAGCGATGTTGCAGCTTGATGAGCTCCTGGGTCGAGCGGAAGTTCCAGGTCAGCTCGAACGACTGCGCGTCGAAGTCGTCCTCGAACTGGGCGAACGCGTCAGTTAGGGCGCCGGCCCAGCCCATAATCCGCTGCTTGCGGTCGCCGACGACGGTAACGGTCGTGCCTTCGCGGGCGAACACAGACTTCAGGAACGAGTACTGGGCGTAGGTGGTGTCTTGGAACTCGTCGACGAACACGTACGGGTAGGTCGCGGTGAGTGCGCGCTGCAGCTGCGGGCTTGAACGGATGACCAGCTCGGCCAGTCGGTTCAGCATGACGAAGTCAACCGTGGGAACATCGTGGGCCTGGTATTTCTGGGCCCACCATTGCTGGATCGCATAGTCCTGTGCGGTTTCGGGTTCCTGCGGCTCGGGTTGCAAGCGGTAGGACCCGACAAGGTTGGTGATGAACCCGGCCTGCCGGATCCCGTGAAGGCCACTACGGAAGTTCTCTGGTGCTGTTGCTGCGAGGTTGCCAAGGAAGTCGCGAACCTCAACTTGGCTGGCGAATCCGATCCGATAGGTGCCGCTGATCGCCCAGGCGGGCGGCAGGAGGGCTTTGAATCGGTCGACGATCGACTTGGTGAACGAGTCGAACGTCATCGAGGTGAACCGTTCGGCGTGGTCCGGCAGCCGTGTCTGCAACCGTCGCCGGAGATTGGCTGCTGCGTCCCGCTTGAATGAGATCGCGAGGATCTGCCGGGGAGGACGGCACAGGCCGGTCTCGAGAAGGTAGCTGGCGCGCTGTGCAAGGAACTCGGATTTCCCGGCGCCTGGTCCCGCGGTGACCGAGAGGGTGCCGGCACGCAACGCATCCCAGGCCGCGGGTTCAAGGTTCTCGATGTCACGTGGACGCCAGTCAGCGGGCTCAGTCCTCATGTCGGAGTGACCGCCTCGGCGATCCGGTCCAGAAGTCGGGAGAGGCGATCCCCGACCTTGGCTAAGTCGGCCGCAGAGGCATAGGAAAGGGCACGCAGGTGGGTGCTGGGCTTGGAGTGGGTGAGGAACAGGTACCGGTACCAGCGCAGATCGTCGGTCCTCTGGTCCTCCGTCCAGTACGACAGGTCAGGTCGCACGCCGGGTTCACCGAGGACCGCGTCGCGCGGGTCTCCCTGGCTACTGGGCCCCTTCTGTCCATCTTCGAGGTGGTCGGTGTAGGCCGACTTGAACTTCGTCAGAAGGAGCATGTCGAGGTCGAGCGGGGCGGAGAAGTAGATGTCCCACTTCTCCAGGTGGTTCAGCCAAGCCACCAGCTGAGCGCTGTCGAGGTCGTCGATGTCGTCGGTCGAGTTGAAACCGTCGATCTCCTCGGATCCGTCGAACGGAGTGAGACCGACCTGGAGCAACCGGGTGCAGGCATCACGGACGCGTCCTTCACCTCCCCCGCTTCGCCCCCAGTCGAGGTCGAGAAGCGTGGCGTATGGGATGCCGAGCTGAGTAAGGAGGCGCCAGAAGTGGTTGGTGTGCCGGCCACCTAGCGGAACAACGGCAACGAACGACTGGTCGATGTGCAGGCCTCTAGCTGCGGCGAGCTTCGGCAGGACGAGTGCTTCGGAATCGCCTTCGCCGAGGACGACGAAGCGGGCGAAGTACAGCTCGGGATGAGCACGAACCGCCTCGCGGATGTACTTGCCCGCCTCCGTGAAGTCGTCCGGCAGGGCGATCTCGCGCACTTGGGTGGTCTTGGTTGCCTCGTCGAGACGGAAGTGCCGGACCTGCTCGGGCGGGACGCGGGATAGAACGCTGGCGGAGTGGCTGCAGATCAGAGTCTGGGCGCGGCCGGTTTGGGTCACGTCGAGGAGTTGCTGGACCACACGGGAGAGGAAGAACGGCGCCAGATTGTTCTCCGGCTCCTCGAGTGCCAGGAGGGTCAGGGATGGCAGGGCCGTTGCGGTGAGGTCGAACTTGTCGTCGTGGTCGCCCGCCGCGATCGCGTCTTCAATGTCCAACGTGGCTGCGGTCAGCGCCATGTGGAGCAGGGACTGCTGGCCGTCGCTCAACTCCCTGGCGGGCCGTGTTCGTCCGGTCGGCGAAGGCTCGAAGTGCATCTCGGCGTTCGTGACGAGGACGCTCACGTCACGGTTGATGGGCTCGAACATCGGATTCTGCTCGGAGTTCATGTGATGGAGCTCTTGCCACCTAGTGGAGATCGCCTTGGTCACGGTCTCGACGACCGCTTCGCCCTTGAACTTCTCCGAGAGCTCGTCGGCCGCACCGCCGACGTGCTCGCGAAACGGGTCGGACCACTGGCTAGCGCGCCAGACCCGCCCGCGCAGGAAGGCGTTGACCTGGCGGGCTCCGTCCCGGGTTGCGGGCACGTACACCATCTGAATGCGGTTGCGGTCCGAGGCGCTCAGCTCGAGCCATTTTTCGCCGTACTCCTCATCGAAGGTGTAGACGACACGGCGGCTGTCTTCGATAGTTCCGTTCACAGGGCCTTCGGCCGACCAGGAAGCTTCAAGGACGATGCGGAGCTTGAGCTGTCCGTCATCGTCCGCCGTCATCTGCGCGAAGAACTCCGGCACACTGCGTGAGGCGTCAGCGCCGTCGTCCGCGAGCTCGGGGAACGCGAAGACTGCTTCGATGCTCAGGGCCCTGGTCGCGGGTGCTTCTTCCTCATCGTCTGGGACGTGGAAGTCTTCGACACGGATCTGGCGCTGGTCACCGACGACACTGAACAGGCGCGAGAGCGCCTGGCAGGCGGCAGTTTTCCCGGCCGCGTTCCCGCCGAGCATCGCAGTCAACTGAGTGTCGAAACGGATTGTGGTCGGCTCGGGTCCGAAGCACTGGAAGTTGATCAGCGTGAGGCGCTCAAGAAACATTCAGCGTCTTCTCCCAAGTTGAACCGGCCTACAGTCACTTGCGCACGATACGAGACCCGAGTGGCGATTGGCGCCCCCGGGCGGGCAGGCGGTTCGCTTGGACGGTGCCCTGCGGACGGCTCCCTGTGAGTCGTGTGAGACCCGCGGGGCAGCTGCGGACACAGTGGGTCCCTCACTCGGTCACAAATCCGCCGACCTCATCTCCACAGCCATGGGGGACAAGCCGCATTGGCTAATGCCGCAAGTCGTTGCTCAGTCGCAGGTTCACCGTGAATCAAGCCGACCCGAGGTGGCGGCCGTTCAATCCAGGAAACAAGCATTGGGCGCGCTACGTCCCGTATCTCAACACAAGTGGCATTCCGCGCTCGCAGACAGTCGAATCTCCGCCCCGTCAGCCTGACTCGCTCGGCCTATCAACTTGGAGTCCGTCCCACGATCCACCTGAGTCAGACGTCCTCTTGGGGCGCCCACTTGGCTCTAATGGAGACCGTCACGCGTACCCCCTGACGAAATCTGAAGTTCGATGCCCGACACACCTTTTTGCAT
This sequence comes from Propionibacteriaceae bacterium, assembly GCA_035535875.1. Lineage (GTDB taxonomy): Bacteria > Actinomycetota > Actinomycetes > Propionibacteriales > Propionibacteriaceae > Microlunatus. Next base: position 9,008 of record DATLPF010000176.1, on the reverse strand, counting down.
CGTCGGTTCGTACCCCACCTGGCTGACCGCGTGGCGGACCCGATTCGCCTTTGGTGGATGTGACGATGAGCATTCACAAGCTCAGTGCCGGGTCGGGGTACGACTATCTGACCCGGCAGGTCGCGGCGTTGGATTCCACCGGCAAGGGTCATGTCGGGCTGGCCTCCTACTACACCGAACGCGGAGAGAGCCCGGGAGCCTGGATCGGCTCTGGCATGGCCGGCATTGACGGCCTGAACGCCGGCGATGCGGTGACGGCGGAGCAAATGCGATCCCTGTTCGGTGCCGGCTTGCATCCCCTCGCAACCCAACGGTTGGAGCAGCTGGACGCCGCCGAGTTGACCGACGCAAAGGTCCGGGCAGTGACCCAACTCGGATTGCCTTTCAAGGTGTACTCCGGCGAGGTCAGCCCGTTCCGAGTCGAGGTAGCGAAACGGATCGCGGCGAAGGCTGCGGCCGGACAGCTGGAAGACGAGTCGGGCTCTGCGACCGATCGGGCGCGGGTTCGTACCGAGGTCGCGCGGGAGTTCTTCCGAGCAGAGCATGGCCGCGATCCGATAGACGCCCGCGAGATCGCCGCCACTATCGCCAAGGGGTCGCGTCCGCGCACCCAAACGGTTGCCGGCTATGACTTGACGTTTTCCCCGGTCAAGTCGGTGTCGACGTTGTGGGCGGTCGCCGACCCTCGCGTCGCGGCACTGATCGAACAGGCGCACCAGGCTGCCGTCCGGGATGCGCTGAGCTTCATGGAACGCCACGCATTGTTTACCCGGCAGGGCAGGAACGGGGTCCGGCAAGTCAATGTCACTGGCTTAGTGGCGGCCGCGTTCAGCCACCGGGACTCCCGTGCCGGTGACCCGGACCTGCACACCCACGTTGCTGTGGCGAACAAGGTGCAGACCCTCGACGGGCGCTGGCTGTCCATCGACGGCCGAGTGCTGTTCAAGGCGACTGTGGCGGCGTCGGAAACCTACAACACCGCCCTGGAGCATCACCTCCACGACCGGCTGGGGGTGCGGTTCGCGGAACGTCCCGATACTGACCCAGCGAAGCGGCCGGTGCGCGAGATTGTCAGTGTCGACCCGGCGTTGAACCGGCGCTGGTCTAGTAGGCGGGTGTTGATCGAGGACCGGCAGGGCGAATTGGCGGCCCGGTTTCAGCGTGATCATGGTCGACCACCGACACCGGTGGAGGCGTTGCAGCTGGCGCAGCAGGCCACCTTAGAGACCCGGGACGCCAAACACGAACCCCGCAGCTTGGCCGAGCAACGCGTCGCCTGGCATGCCCAAGCCGCCGAAACGCTCGGCGGACCTGACGCGGTCCAAGCCATGATCAACAAGACCCTCAATCCCAGCTCCGCGCCGAGCCCTGCAGTGGATGCGGGGTGGGTGGCGATGACCGCGGAGAAGGTGTTGGCGGCAGTGGAGGAACGGCGCTCGACCTGGCAGAGCTGGCATGTCCACGCCGAAGCCCTACGCCACCTCCGGGCTGCTGAAATCGATACCGACAAGATTGAGCCGCTGGCGGAGCTGCTCGTCGCCGAGGTGCTGCGGACCCGATCAGTGGCCCTGACTTGCATCGAGGACCGCATTAGTGAGCCTGCGTCGTTGCGCCGGGCCGACGGTGCCAGCGTGTACACGGTGGCCGGGTCCGAGCTGTTCACCTCCGTCCGGATTCTGGCCGCCGAGCAACAACTGGTCGCGACCGCAGGCCGCACCGACGGACGGATCGTGGATGCCGACACCATCGAACTAGCCCTGTTGGAGGTAGCCGCCAATGGGAATGCCTTGGATGCTGGACAGGCCGGGCTGGTTCGTGCCATGTGCACCTCCGGGGCGCGGCTGCAGCTCGCCATCGCACCGGCTGGCGCCGGGAAGACCACCGCCATGTGCACGCTGGCTCGGGCGTGGAGTGACAGCGGCGGCCAGGTGCTCGGGTTGGCTCCGTCGGCCGCCGCTGCGGCGCAGCTCCGGGACGCCACCGGTGCACCGGCCGACACGTTGGCGAAACTGACCTGGTCCATTGATCATGGTGACCTGCCCGATTGGGCGGAGCGGATCGACCAGTCGACGTTGGTGATCATCGACGAGGCCGGGATGGCCGACACCCTCTCGCTAGACGCCACTGTGCAGTTCATCACCAATCGTGGCGGCAGTGTCCGGCTGGTCGGTGATGATCAACAACTCGCCGCGATCGGCGCCGGCGGCGTGCTACGTGACATCGAAGCCAGCCATGGGGCGGTCCGGCTGAGTGAGCTGCACCGCTTCACCGACCCGGCCGAGGCTGCCGCGACCCACGTCCTCCGCGACGGCAGACCCGAGGCGCTCGGGTTCTACCTGGACCAGCGACGCGTCCACATCGGCGACCCCAGCACAACCCTCGATGCTGTCTTCGAAGCGTGGCGGGCTGACCGCAGCCATGGCGTGGACGCGATCATGCTGGCCCCAACCCGGGAGCTGGTCAGCCAGCTCAACCAACGCGCCCGCGATCACCGCCTCGCCGGCGGTCACCCAGGCCAGGAAGTTGAGTTGGCCGATGGCAACCGGGCCAGCGTCGGCGATTTGATCATCACCCGTAGGAACGACCGCAGACTGCATATCACCGCAACCGACTGGGTGAAGAACGGCGACCGTTGGACCATCCTCAACTTCACAAGCAGCGGCGCTGTGAGGGTGCAGCACGTACGGAGCGGCCGTATCGTCACCCTGTCCGCCGACTACGTCCGCATCGCTACCGAATTGGGGTACGCGACGACCGTGCACGCTGCGCAAGGTGTCACCGCCGACACCATGCATGGCGTGGTGACCGGTGAGGAGTCCCGACAGCAGCTCTATACGATGCTGACCCGCGGCCGCGCCGCCAACCACATCTATGTTTCGGTGGTCGGCGACGGAGACCCGCACGCAGTGATTCAGCCGGAGAATGTTCATGTTCGGACGGCGACCGAGCTGCTGGAGCAAATCCTTGGCCGAGACGGCAGTCCAAGATCGGCCAGCACCCTGCAGCGCGAACAACGGGATCCCGCTGTCCGGCTCGGCGCCGCTGCCGCCCGCTACCTTGACGCCCTCCACGTCGCCGCCGAACACCTCGCCGGGCCACAGGTTGTTGCCAACATCGACCAGAACGCCGACCGTATGCTCAACGGCTTGACGAGCGAGCCGGCGTGGCCGACCCTGCGCGGCCACCTGCTGCTGTTGGCCGCTGCCGGCGCCGATCCAGTCACTGAATTGCTCTACGCGGCCGCAACCCGGGACCTGAGCAGCGCCGATGATCAGGCTGCGGTCATCGACTCGCGGATCCATGAGATGAACGAGGTCGCCCGCGGGGGGCCGTTGCCGTGGCTGCCCGGCATTCCCGACCGGCTGGCCACCGACCCGAACTGGGGGCCGTATCTGAACGCACGATCACAGCTTGTTGCTGAGCTCGCCGACCAGGTCCGCAGCAACGCCGCAGCTGAAACGGCGGCCTGGGCGGCCCAGCGCCATGCTCCGGTGCCGGCCGAGCTGATCGCCGACATACAGGTGTGGCGCGCCGCCACCGAGATCGATCCCAGCGACCTGCGACCCACCGGGCCACCCCAACTCGGCCGTGCCGCCCGTGTCTTCCAACTGCAACTCGATAAGCGACTCGCCGTCACAGATACCCAGACAGAATGGCGATGGCAGCAGCTGCTCGCTGCAGAAGTCCCGAGCGCCACCGCGGACCCATTCCTGCCGGAGCTGGCCGAAAGGTTGAGCTATCTCACTCGGGCCGGCTTCGACGCCGCCCTCCTCGTGCGCTGGGCGGCTGCCGCAAAACCCCTACCCGATGATCACCCCTGCGCGGCCCTGTGGTGGCGCATCGTCGATCGGCTGGCCCGAGAAATGCCGAATCAGGACTCCGCAATCCACAACGCCGTCCCAGCTACCACGCCCACGAGGAGGACGTCACAGGACAAGCTGCGAGCCGTACCGCGCTCGACACCGCCTCCCGCGTTGGGCCCGAGCCGCTGAAACCCCGCCTCCGACCCGTGCGACGTCGAAGCGGTGTTGAGGTGGTCTGGTGCCAACCCCGGTTCCACCTGCTCGGGCGACGCTCAGCACGGCCTCATCGCCTCGGGACGCCAGCAGATCGGCCTGACTGAAGCTGTTCGGGCGGCCGAACAGCCTCAAAGCTCTCGCACCGGCGGCTTGCCTAGCGAGTCGCGCGTGATGAGCGGGCAAGGCACGGTAACCATGGTTGGCGCATCGACGCCGGTCTCCGCAAGCAGTTGGCCGGCTTGGCGGCCCATCTCGTAATGAGGCAATTTGACGGTCGTCAGCCGCGGCCGCAGTTGATCCGCCACGTCGGGCTGATCGTCGAAACCCACCACGCTGACATCGCCGGGGACCTCCAAGCCGAGGGTATGTAGCGCGAGAAGGGCTCCGACCGCCATCCGGTCGTTGCCGCAGACCAAGGCAGTCGGCCGCCGGCTCCGGAAGGTCTCCAGGGTGGTCTCGTAGCCGGACGAGATCTCGTAGTTGCCATATGTCTGGACCAGGTTGTCCGGATTGATGCCCACGGCCCGCGCGGCGTCTACAAATCCACGATGTCGCTCTTGCCATCGAGGACGGCGCCACCACCCTTACCGGTCTGCTCCGCCGCGCCGAACTCGCCGGCCGCGATCCCAAGCAGGTCCTGACCGACGCCGTGACCCGACGCTCACTCGACGATGCCCGGCAGATCACCAGCGTCCTGCACACCCGCATCAGCGACCGGGTCAGCCTCGACCCCGTCGGCGACACCTTCGCCGCTTGGACCCCGAGCGTTGACAATCCGCAATGGCAGGCCTACCTCACCACGCTCGCCCAGGCGGCCGACGACCGCCGCAACCAGCTTGGCCGAGCGGCAGCCACCGACCCGCCCGCCTGGGCCACCGAAACGCTCGGCCGGCCGCCGTCGCCGGACCGTCCCGTGGAGCGGGCCGGCTGGGAAAAGCGCGCCGCATCGGTGGCCGCCTACCGCGAAATGGTCGGACACCACGACGAATCAGATCCGCTCGGTCAACCGCCCACGCCAGGCCAGGTCGAGACCTACGCTGCCTGGCGAGCCGCCTGGCGCGCCCTTGGCCGACCCGAAGCCGACCGCGCCGAGGCTGAGATGTCCACCGGTCAACTCCGGGTGCGGATCCGGGCCTACGAACGCGAGAAAGCCTGGGCACCCGACTACGTCGCCAACCAGCTCGCCGGAACAAAGCAGGCCGCCGACAAACACCGACACGACGCCACACTTTGGGAGGCCCAGGCGGCCGCAACGACCGAGCACGACACCGCCGCACGGCTCCGCGACGAATCCGCCAAGTCGGATGCGCTCGCCACAGCGCTCGACGAGCGTGCTGCCCAGCTAACTGAAGCCGACGAGGCCCGTGCAGCCTGGTATGCCCACACCGCGACAACCCGGGCTGCCGCCGAGCGGGCTGCCTCGGAGCTCACGTCCCGGCAGGCGGACCAGCCCGCTGAGCCGCCGGCCATCACGGCCGAGGAGTGGCTCGCGGCTCACGATGCTGACGCCAAGGCTGAAGACCCCTACCGAACGATCACCGATGAGCACGACCTTGCCGAAATCGCTGATCAAAGGGTCCAAGACCAGCGGGACGTCAGTCGTGACACGCCGCTAGCTCAGTCGCCAGAACCCGACATCCGAGAGGAGGCCGCCGAGCAGCGGACCGTGGGGGCGTCCATAACCCGCGACCGCGCCGCCGACGAGGTGCGAGTCCCCACCGCTGAGGAGACCGCGGAATCGGTGGGCCGAGCGAAACGCGCGCTCCAGGAAGTCAAACAGCGCCGAGCCGCCGAGGCCCGCCATGCCGAGGACGAGGCGCGCGACGAGGCCTCACGCTGGCAGGTTGACCAGGAATACCGAGCGACTGACCATGAAGCTCGGAATGGCAAGGTCAACCGTGAAGACGGCCACGAAGCCTTCGTCCTGGATGCGCTTGTCTAGCGCCAATGCGACCTCATACCGGCAACAGCCGCCGTGCACTTGCTCAGCCTGCGTTCGTTGACGGCATATCGAGCGGCGGCGCTGAGGAACCGGCCCACGCCCACTGCAGGGTCGCGACGATGCCCTCCAGCCACCCCGGTCGCCCCGGGATGCCGCCCGGGTTCCTGAGCTGTTGAAGCTCCGCCGCGAACAATTCTGCTTCGATCGCTTCCTCATGAGCCAAACCCGAGCGCTCCGTCACCGGAGCCCACGCCAGCTCCCAGCCGCCCAAGATCGACGGCACAGCCGCGCAGGCCAGCCACCGACAGGTCATTGCCACACCCGCGACGTACCAGTCAGCGGGATAAGTCTCCCCGAGGTGCTCGACCAGTCGCCACAGAGCAACGAACTCATCTCGTGACACATGGAGATTCCCGCGAGGAATGGCCTCAACAGCCCGAGCCGTCACCTCCATGCACCTGATTGTCACGCAGCACACCGACAGATTGCTACCATTCGACGCTGCGCTAAACGGCGTCGCCGCGGCCGACCACTGTCCAGTGCCGGTCACTACCTGGTCCTGCTCGACGTTGGAGCCCGACTGGTCGCCGTTCTCGAAGCTGGCACTGTCGAGCGTTGCCCAAACCTGTTCCAGGCACCACAGAAAGGTGTCGTCAGGATGCCATTCTGGGTCGTCCGCGGGGGACTGTCCGATTTTCGGTGTAACTGCCTGGCATCTTCAGTTGGTGGTGGTTGGGGTCAGGCGTCCTTCGAAGGTGATTGCGAAGGCGTTGAGTGCGGGCTTCCATCGCATGGTCCGTCGTGACCGTCCTCGGCCGGTGGGGTCGAGGGATCGGGTGACGAGGTAGAGGCACTTCAGCGCGGCTTGTTCGGTGGGGAAGTGCCCGCGGGCCTTGATCGCTCTGCGGTAGCGGGCATTCAACGACTCGATCGCGTTTGTGCTGCAGATGATGCGCCGGATCTCCACGTCGTAGTCGAGGAACGGGATGAACTCCGTCCACGCCGAGCGCCACAGCCCCGCGATGGCCGGATACTGGCCGCCCCAGGTGTCGAGGAACTCCTCCAGGCGCACGGCGGCCTGGTCGGCGTTGACGGCGGTGTAAATCGGGCGGAGGTCCTTGGCCATGGCGTCCCAGTCCCGGCGTGAGGCGAACCGGAACGTGTTGCGGATCAGGTGCAGCAGACACGTCTGCACCACCGTCAACGGCCAGGTGGCGTTCACCGCGTCGGGAAGGCCTCTGAGGCCGTCGCAGACCAGCATGCACACGTCGGCCACGCCGCGGTTCTTGATCTCGGTGAGCACCGACAGCCAGAACTTCGCTCCCTCGCCGCCGTCGCCGGCCCAGATGCCGAGGATGTCTCGTTCCCCGGCCACGGTGACGCCGATGGCCACATAGGACGGCCGGTTCACCACCTGCCCGTCGCGGACCTTCACCACGATGGCGTCGAGAAAGATCACCGGATAGACCCGGTCCAGCGGCCGGTTCTGCCACTCCGCCATCGCCTCGACGACGGCGTCGGTGATCCGGCTGATGGTGTCCTTGCCGACGCTGGCGCCGTAGACCTCGCCGAAATGGGCGCTGATCTCTCCGGTCGTCAGACCACGCGCTGACACCGACAGCACGATCTGATCAATGCCGTCGAGCCGTCGCTGCCGCTTGCGCACGATCACCGGCTCGAAGGTGCCGTCCCGGTCGCGGGGCACCTCGATCGTCACCGGCCCGACCGCGGTCAGCACCGACTTCGTTCGGGTGCCGTTACGCGAGTTGCCGCCGTTGCGGCCGATTGGGTCGTGCTTGTCATAGCCGATGTGCTCACTCATCTCCGCCTCCAAAGCGGCCTCGAGCACCGACTTCGTCAACCCCGTGAGCAGCCCGTCCTCACCGACGAGCTGCAACCCTTCGGCACGAGCCTGTTCCACGATGTCTTGAGCAAGGCGTTGCTGATCAATCTGAGCCGGCACGGGCTCGATCATCTCGGTCACTGCTGGTCCTTCCCGCCAAGCCGCGCTCGGCGTGTCAGGCCAGATCAGTTACACCGTTCCTCGGACAGACCCGCCGTTCGGGCCGAGGAACCCGGTGACGGTCCCGGGCGCGATCGTGAAGCTGAGGGAGTGCACGGCGGTGGTGTCGCCGTAGCGCTTGGTGAGCTCGTGTGCCTCGATCATGACCGGGACCGTTCTGGGGGATGGGGTGGGACGGAGTGCTCAGCAGCGAACGCTGAGGCAGGTGACCGTGCCGCGGTGGGGCGAGCGAAGGATGGTCGGGCCCTGGGGCGGGCAGTCACGCCTGCTGCGGCGTGCGGCGTGGCCAGGTCCAGGCGTACCGCAGGATGACGGCGAGAAGGATCAGTTCCAGCACGAGGCCGAGGACGAAAGGAGGTCCGGTGTAGAAGTACGTCCAGGACTCGCCCACCACGTTGAATGCCGTGTAGGGGACCTGTACCGAAGCCACGATGAGGTTCGTGGTGCGGTTCGCCCGGGCGGGCAGCGTCATCGACAGCACGACCATGAAGATCGGGATCGCCATGAGCGCGAGGAAGGTGGTCAACAGCGTCTGGCTGACGTCGAACTCGAAGACCTTGCCGGCGAGGATGTCAACGATGACGCCGGGCTTGAAGAAGGCGATAATGTCCACGTAGGCGCACAGGAACATGAAGCTGGTCCATGCTGCTGCAAGTTTGGCCTGCACTGGGATGCGCAAATCTTCCAGCGCCCTGTGGGATCGTTTCTCTAGTGCGGTGTGGGATTGAGGCGTTCTCATCAGATTGCTCCTTGCCTTGATTGGGTGGTGCTTCCACCTTCACGGATGCCGGCGGCGGGCACATCCGCCCGGGAGCCAGACTCGGGCCTCTGGATGGTCATGGTGACTCCTTTGCATGAGTAGGTGGTTTAGACAGGACGGATCGGTTGAGATCGGGAGTTGCGTTGCGGATGTCGTCTTCGACAAGCTCGGCGTTGAGAGCGATGGCGACCGCGGAGCCGGCGCCGGCGGCGCTGATGACCTGGGCACGCGGGTCGACCAGGTTCCCGGCAGCCCAGACTCCGG
>DATLPF010000175.1:0-13168 GCA_035535875.1 Propionibacteriaceae bacterium | reverse complement strand
GGTAGATCCGGATGGCTGAGGCGCCATCGCGACAGTTGACAATCCAAGCGCCCCTTCCCGCGCGATAGCAGCCAAACGACCTAGGCCGTTCCGGCAGACGAGGTGGGCGGGATGTTCTGGTTGATTCGAAAGAAGTTGTCCGGGTCGTACTTTCGCTTCAAGGCTTGGAGCCGGTCGTACTTCTTCGACCCGTACGACTGCCTAACACGCTCGGCACCCTCATCGCCCAAGAAGTTCACATACACGCCTTCATGCCACGGTTGCAGTGCGGACCAGAAGTCCCGGACCCACACGCGTTCCTCCGCGAATCCGGCACTCGTCTCCGTGCTGGCGCCGATGTTGTACGTGAATCCGGTTGAGCGGCCGTTGAACGCGGTCTCGTCGTCGCCCACTCGGCTCACGGCGCCGCCCATGTGCCAGATCGGGTACGTCGTCAGCGGCGATGAGAGCTGCAACGAGTGCTCCACCGTGATGTCGATGATGTCATCGCTCAGCTCGGCGACGTCGCAGCTCTTGAAGTAGTACCAACGACCCGCCGGAAAGCTCGGATCGAACATCGCCTGATGCGTTAGGAACGGCTTCGGCACGCATAGATCCAAGACCGGCGAGCCGAATGTCTTCAACGGTCGGATGAAGCGTTCGCCTTCCTCTATATCACCGGCCCAGCAGCAGGCGACCACTACGACGGGCTTGCCGTGAAGTTCGGGCGGCACGAAAGGCAGCAGCGGCGCTTTCCGGTGAATCACGATCGTCATCAGTTCGTCGGGTGCGTCAGCGACCCAGTCACGATAGAAGCGCAGAACCTCTGGCGACTGGGTCATCGGCCAGAAGACCGGTCCCGCCATCACGTGCGGGCCCAGAGGCACGCAGCGGAACTCGAACTCGGTGACGATCCCGAAGTTGCCTCCGCCGCCGCGCACTCCCCAGAAGAGATCTGCATTCCGATCCGCGCTCGCCTGCATGAACTCACCCTCGGCCGTGACGAGATCGACTGAGACGAGCTGGTCGATCGACAAGCCGTGCTTACGCATGATCCAGCCGATCCCGCCGCCGAGAGTTAGTCCGGCCACGCCGGTATGGGTGACGATGCCCGACGGCACCGCGAGGCCGAACGCCTGGGTTTCCCTGTCGAGGTCTCCGAGCAGCACGCCCGCCTGTACCCGTGCCGTCCGCCTTTCCGGATCGACCCGGACTCCTTTCATCAACGAGAGGTCGATCACTACGGCCCCATCAGCCACTGAGAAACCCGGAAAAGAGTGGCCACCGCTTCGTACCGCGACCGGCAGACCGCTAGTTCGCCCGAACTTCACGGCGGCAATGACATCCGAAACTCCAAGGCAACGAATGATCACCGCTGGATGCCTGTCGAACGAGCCGTTCCAGATCTTGCGATCCGTGTCATAGCTCGGGTCTCCTGGGCCGACGACGTACCCGCGGAGTGCTGCCCTATCAATTTCCATCGATTCGGTACCGAGGCTCATCGTTGGAGTGTCTCAGTCAGGCCGACGGCTGCCAAGCATTGCTGTCAGATCGGAGGCAGCGTTCTGACCAAAACCCTTCTCGTTTTCGGTCGGAACGCGGGAAATGCAGCGATGGAGGTGCCCGCGGGGACGGCACCTATCAGCATCCCGGCCGATGCACCGGCATGCTGTAAGGTCCCAAAAGGCTGACAGCTCGGTAGCTCGATACAGGTGAAGGTCTTCCACCATCGCTGATCCCTCACGGAAACTGTGGGCAGGGTGCGTCCCCGAATCGATTCAGAGATGCGATCTGCCCACAGTTTCCCGCGGATGGATGCTGTAGGCGGAAGGGTAGTCCTTGATCCGTCCGGCCTCCAGCTCCTTGACGCGCCGGCGCTCGGTGGACCTTTGGGCCCGTCGAGCACATGCCCTAGGTGGTTCCTACGGGGTTTGGCCCAACGGGGGCAGGTCCCACTCGTCGTTGGACATCTTGACGATCTTCACTGCACAGCAGGCGAAGGCCAGCGTCATCAGGAGCCAGGCGGCCATGTCGAGCGCCGGCATCTGTAGGACCGCGAACGCCACGACATGCATCGGCGTGGTCAACAACATGGCCAGCCAACCGACGGTGGCGATGCTGCCGCGCAACGCCAGGCCCATCAAGATCGCGCCAATGATGTGGCCCAGAACAAAGAGGTTGGTGCTAACGCCCGGGATCCCGGTCGACCACATCTTGTCGATCACGATGGCGGCGACGTCGCGTTGCTCGGGCGGCAGTGAGGCGCCAATCAGGTAGAGGTTGTCGATCGCGCCCATCGCGAAGGCACCGAGATATGCCGTGAGATTCACCGCGAGCGCGACCGTGGTGAGCATGGGCCGCCGACGTCGGGAGAGACTGGCGGCCGCCAAGAAGGCCGGAACCACAGTGACCAGCCCAATGAAGCCGAACAATGCGAACGTGAACTGACGGTCGGGATTGGCCGCGATCAGATCGAGCGTCTGTCTCGTGTCGGAGTCGTCGGTCTGGAACAGTCGCCCGATAGCGACACACGTGGCCGGGACCAGCATGATGACCGCGGCCGCGTACCGCTGGAAGCTCCGCACATCCCGCACCCGGAGAGCCCGCGGGCCCTCGTTGTTGATCTTGGTTTTGCTGGCCTCGGCAACTGACATGATGACCTCCTGCATGTGGGATCTGTTGGTCCCTGCAGCGTGCCGCCGGTCGCAGTGGCCCGGCAGGAGGATTCTTGCTGCATCGCATCGGGAGGCTGCCCGACTGGCCGAGGAGCCAACTCCCTGGTGGCCGGGAGTTTCGGGCGGGATCATGAGGGCATGCCGAAGCGGCTCACGGTGTTGGCGTACGCGCTCTTCGGGTTCGCCCTCGTACTCGCAGGGGTGGCCCTGGTCGGCGCTTGGCTCTGCGGGCTTGACCGCGAGACGCTCTGGTCAAGCTTCTTGATCACCAACACGGCGATCGGTCTATCGGCGGCACCCTGCGGTCTCCTGATCGCACGCGCCAAGCCGGGCAACCCGATCGGCTGGCTCTTCCTAATCGCGGGCATTGCCCCACTGCTGACCGCGGCAGTGACTCCCCTCATGATCTACGGCGCCGGCCACGGCTGGCCGCACCTCACTCTGCGGCTGCTCGTGACGATCTACTTGTTCTCCTGGTCTTGGGGCGTTTTCTGCTGCCTTCCGTTGATCTTGCAGCTGTTCCCGACCGGAAGGCCGGTGAGCCGGCGTTGGCAGGTGCTCTGCTGGCTGACCGTCGGCAATGCCGCCCTCGGCAACCTGTTTGTCGGCCCGACTCCGGAGTACAACAGCGCCTCGTCGTTCCTGGTCGTACCCTGGTGGTCAGTGACCGAGCGCATCGCTGCCGTGGTGGCACCGCTGCTCATCCTGGCCTCGGTCGCCAGCCTGATCGTCCGGTACGTCCGCGGCACGGAGACCGTACGCCAGCAGGTCTTGTGGCTCTTGGTCGCGGTCATTCTCGTGATCTTGATCAATGCACCCATCTGGTTCGCCATCCCAAACGGGCAGACGATCTTGCTCTTGTTGAGCTTCCCGTTGATCCCCGCCGCAGTCACTATCGCTGTGCTGCGGCACGGCCTCTACGACGTCCGGATCGTGCTATCGCGGGTGGTCGTCTACGCACTGCTCACGGTCGGCGTGATCGCGATCTATGTCGGGTTGGTGGCCGGACTCGAGAGGGTGCTCCGGGGCGCCGGAGCACCGGTGGTGGCAGCGCTTGCGATCGCACTGGCCTTCAATCCCGTCCGGGTGCGCCTGCAACGCCTGGTCGACCGCGCCGTCTATGGCACCCGCCGCGACCCGGTAGCCGCGGTATCCGCGGTCGGACAGCGGCTGGCCGGTGATGACCTCGGCGGAGTCGCTGACGGCCTCCGCGAGTCGCTCCGCCTGAGCTACGTAGCAGTCGAGCGGGGAGACGGCAGCCTCGTCGAAAGCGGCGGTCGGACGGCCATGTCGCAGACCTGGCCTCTGACCTACAACGGCAAGCGGGTCGGAAATCTGGTCATCAGCCCACGCCAGGGCGAACGTCGACTCTCCCGAGCCGACCAGAACGTAATAGATCTCCTTGCCGCCCCGCTGGCGATCGTGCTGCACGCGCAAGCGCTCACCGAGGACCTGAAAGTTTCCCGCGAACGCGTCATCGACGCCGCCGAAGAGGAACGGACCAGGCTGCGCCGCGAGCTGCACGACAGCCTAGGCCCGCTCCTCACCGGCGCAGCCTTCAAAGCCGACGGCATCGCCCTTGCCGCCCAGAACCGACCAGAACGGGCCGAATCGTTGGCGATCGAGCTCGCCGATCAGTTGCGGCAGTCCGTCGAGGGCGTACGCCAACTCGCGTATGGGCTCCGGCCAGCCGCTCTCGACGAGCTCGGGCTGGTCGGGGCACTGCGAGAGGAGGGCAGTCGATACGGCCCAGTCAAGGTGATCATTCGGGCGCCCGAGTCGCTGCCTGCACTGCCATCCCCGGTCGAGGTCGCCGCGTACCGGATTGCCGCTGAGGCGTTGACCAACGTCGTCCGACACTCGGATGCGAAGCTGGCCTCCGTACAGCTGACAACCGTGGACGGCACCCTTGAAATGATCATCACCGATGACGGCAGTGCTACCCCACCCTGGTCGCCCGGGCTCGGCCTAGCCTCGATCCAAACCCGGGCCTCCGAGGTCGGCGGCGCGTGCGAGGCGGGTCCCACAGCAGAAGGCGGTCGAGTGGTCGCCGTCCTCCCACTGCGAGCCGGCCGATGATCAAGGTCCTGGTGGCTGATGATCATCCGGTAGTCCGTGACGGCCTGCGTGCGCTCTTCGCCGAGTACCCGAACATCGACGTGATCGGCGAGGCAGCCACCGGCCGCGAGGCGATCAAGGCTGCAGTGATCGACAAACCAGACGTGATCATCATGGACCTCGCGATGCCGGACACCGACGGCTTCAGCGCAACCGCCGAGATCAGCCGGGTGGCGCCGGACGCGTCAGTGCTCATTTTGACAATGAGCGACGACGACATCACCGTGACCAAGGCGATGCGTGCCGGCGCTCGCGGCTACCTGCTCAAGGGCGCAACAAAAGAGGAGATCCTGCGCGCCGTCACAGCGGTCGCCGACGGACAAGCGATCTTCGGGCCCGCCGTCGCCCAGCGGGTATTGGCCCGACTCGGTGCACCATCGACAGACGAGGACCCTTTCCCTCAGCTGACCCCACGGGAGCACGACGTATTGAGACTGCTTGCTCAGGGTTTGTCGAACTCTGCGATCGCCGATCGTCTGGGCCTCTCACTGAAGACGGTGAACAACAACGCGTCCTCGATCTTCACCAAGCTCAACGTCGCCAGCCGTACCGAAGCGGCGATCCTCGCCCGCGACCGCGGACTCAGCCGCAACTGACACTCCTCAGCGGCCTTTTCGCGTTACCAGCAGGTGAAGCCGCCGTCGACGAGCAGGTCCACCCCGGTGCAGAAGCTGGCTGCGTCGCTGAGCAGGAAGATTGCCGGCCCGACGAGTTCATCGACGGTCGCCATCCGGCCCAGCGGCGTATCGGCCTCGAACGTCGCGACTTGATCGGCGACCTCGGGGCGCAGGTTCATCGGCGTGCCGGTGTAACCGGGGCTGACGGAATTGACTCGGATGCCCCGCTGGGCCCATTCCATGGCCAGGCTGCGACTGAGGTGGATTACGGCCGCCTTCGAGGCGTTGTAATGGGCCTGGAGCAGCCCGCGGTTGACGATCGATCCGGACATGGAGGCGATGTTGACGATCGCGCCTCGGCCGTGCTCGAGCATCGCGCGGCCCTCTGCCTGGCACGACAAGAACACTCCGGTGATATTGATGTCGATCACTCGCTGCCACTGGCTCAGTGACATCTCCTCGGCCGGCGCGGCGTTGGCGATGCCCGCGCAATTGACGGCCAGGCTGAGCGGCCCGAGTTCGTTCTCCGCGTCCCGCACCGCATCGGCCAGGATGTCGGCATCCATGACATCGCCCGGCACGGCGATCGCACGCTGACCCGCCATGATGATTTCGTCGCAGACCTCTTCCAGGGCTGTTTCAGGCAAGTCGAAGCACGCGACATTGGCACCGGCCGCGGCCAGCCCGAGGGCGATGCCGCGGCCGATACCGCTGGCGGCGCCGGTGACCAACGCGGCCTGTTGGTCGAGGCGGAAGTTCGGCATGGTCATTGCTGTTCCTTTCGCTTGGCGGTGAACCGCTGGCTGCGCGTGGTAGCTGGCGCTACAGAAGGATTGCTAGCGTCTCGCTTGAGATCATTCCGCAACTACGACGTGTGGAGTACGAGGATGACGAGCACCCCATCGCAGAGCCAAGGAGACAGGGCCGAGGTGGCCACGCCTGATTCGACCACCGAGTGGCCAGGGGGTCGCTTCCTGCCTCCAACTGAGCCGCGGGAGGGGGGCCGACGGCAGCGTGCGCTACGAGGGCGTCACCTATGCCGCTCCGGAGGGATACCGGCCGCTGCAGCTGGACGTATGGGTGCCGGCTTCCGCCACCCCGCCTCCACTCGTGGTGTGGATCCACGGAGGCGCTTGGTTGTTTGGCGACCGGCGCTACCTTCCGGAGACGCTGCGGCCGAACCAGCTCTTCGAGGAGTTGATCAACGTAGGGCTTGCCGTTGCCACCATTGATTACCGCCATGCCCTGGAGGCGCAGTTCCCGGCCCAGCTACACGATGTCAAGGCCGCCATCCGGTACCTTCGCGCGTACGCAGATGTGCTGGGCGTCGACACCAGCCGGATCGGAGTTTGGGGGGAGTCCGCCGGCGGTCACCTAGCTGCCCTGATTGCCCTGACCGCGCAGCGCCCGGACCTGGAGGGAACGCTCGGCGTCCTCGATGAATCCAGCGCCGTCGACGTCGTTGTCGACTGGTACGGCGTTGCCGATCTCACAGTCAAGCCGCAGCCCGATAGCGCCGCGCAACCACCACCGGAGTTGCTCACAGAGCCTCAGGACATCCTGGTCGGCGGGCAAGATCAACACGCATACGCGGCCGCCAGCCCGATCACCTACGTCACGCCGGCCGCTCCACCGTTCCTGCTCGTGCATGGCACGGCGGATGCGGTCGTGCCGTACCTCCAGAGCGAGGTGCTTGCTCGAGCCCTGACCGAGGCGGGGGTGCCGGTTCGGCTGGTTCCTATTGAGGGCGCTGACCACATCTTCAACGGCCACGACGACATCGATGGCGTCGTGCGGCTGTCAGTGGACTACTTCGCCGAAGCTCTCCTGCCGGCGCGACGGACTCGCTCGTCTTAGCGCCCCAAGATCAAAAGCGGCGGTTCTTGCGAGGCTTGGACGGCAGCGGATCGGTGCCGGGAGTCCAGTTCAGGATGCTGGACCGCTCGAGGAACTCGTCGGAGGTGATGTCGCCGCGCGCAAAGCGTTCGGCGAGGATCTGCTTCGCCTCGTCTTCGGGTGATCGGTGGCTGCCGAGTTTGGGCAGGGGAAGCTTGCCCTGGTGCCACAGATACAGCGCAACGAGTACAAGGAGTAGCAGGAGGAGGAATGTGCCGAGGAATGGCATGACGGACAGTGAACTTTCCACTCCGTGGTGGCCGTGGGGCAGGTGTGGGTTCATGGGTCAACCTCTTCTTTTGCTTGGACCTGGTTCGGTCAATGTGGCAGCGATAAGCCTTGCCGTACACTCGGTGACCTTGATCGTTAAAGACCCGACTAAGGCCCAGCCATGATCAGCCTGTCAGTCAGCTGTGAATGGCCTCCAGGCGTCGATCACTCGCTTGCGTCCTCAGCCTCGCCGGCCAAGATCAAATAGAGCGAGCGACGAGCCCCCGCCAACACTTGTGCCGCGGCCTCGACCTGCGCCGCGCTGCCACTAGTGACAATCTGGCGTGTCGCCGTCTGCAGCTCATGCAATGGGTCTCTCAGGTCAGGGCCGGCCGGTCGGTCGGCGAACCCAGCGAAAGGGTCGCCCATTCGAGCGCTGCGCTCCTCTACATACGTGCGCCCCTCGGGGGTGAGGGTCACCAGACGGCGACCGCCCTCTTCCTGCGTTGTGACCAGGCCCTCGTCCTCCAGCTGGGCGATGGTGGGATACACCGCACCTGGGCTGGGACGCCACGCCCCGCCGGTGCGGTCGCCCATCGCCTGCATGATCTGGTAGCCGTGCATCGGCTCGTCCGCCAGGACTAACAGGATGGCGGTCCGCACATCACCCCGGTGGATACGTCCACGGCCCCGGCCTTCAGGCCCGCCGCGTCCGCCTCGTCGGCCGCGTCCGCCTCGGTGATCGTGTGGACGGTGCGCGTGACCACCAGGCCCTGCCTGGCCGCCTGCCTCATCCCGGCCATCTTCCGGCCGGCGCTCAAACTGCTCGAACGGGCGTCGATCTCTGTGTCTCATCGAAGTCTCCTTAATTGAGATGACACGATCACGATATATCGCGATACGCTCAATTGCAAGACCAAGCATGTCTCCATCTCGAGGTGGACGCATGCGAATGACGACGTTCCAGCAGGAAAGCGCCGGACAACCGCTCACTCCGCGTTGGCTACCTACACTTCGCGTTGGTCGAAACTGTCGGAAGTGCAGCAAAATAACGCGAAGTGCGCACTAGAGGGCGCCTATCAGAGTCGGGGTTGTCCTATGCTTTGGCGATCGCCAGGGCTTCGCCTCGCTCGATGCGCGTCGCCAGCGTCTCTGCCTTGATCCAGTCCTCGTGGCGCAGCACGTCGCCGTCGGGCAGCGTGAGGACGATCCGGTCGGTCAGCTCGAGCCCGGCGTCCTTCCGCATTGTGTTGACCGTGTGGATGAGCTCGTATACCCGGCCTCTGAGCTCGAGCTCCGGATCGATCTCGGTATCGACCGCGACCGAAAGGGTTATGTCGTCCGCGATCGCCCAGCCGGGGATCTCAACCCGTTCCCCGCGAATCACGTCGTCGGCATCCAGCTCCACGCCCGCCACACGCACGCGCCCGTCGCCAAGCTCTTCCGCCTCGCCGCGTTCCAGCGCCGCCTTGATCTCGCGCACCTTAGGCCCCAGCCGTGGGCCGAGCACCCGTAGGTTGGGCAACAGCCGGACCCGGGCCACGGGCCCCTGATCGAACCCGACTTCATCTACCCTGAGCTCCTCTGCGATCTCCTGCGCGTGCTGCCCAGCGAGCCGCGCGCCGCGCACGTACACGCGTCGAAGCGGCTGGCGCAGCTTCACCCCAGCCGTGCCCCGCGCCTCCCGACCCAGCTCCACGATCCGGCGCACCTCCGCGATCTCGGCGAGGAGGCGCTCATCCGGCCTGCGGACCTCGGGCCAGCCCGCGAGGAAGATGCTCTCCGGCGCGCCGTCGCAGACATCTGCGACGAGGTTCCGCCAGAGGTGATCGGCAAGGAACGGCATGACCGGCGAGATCACGCGCAAGCCCGTCACGAGGGCGAACCAGAGTGTCCGGAAGGCTGCGTCGTCGTAGGCGTAGAACCGCCGTCGCGACCGGCGGATATACCAGTTCGAGAGGTCGTCGATGAAGGACTCGAGCGCGGCAATCACCCGGTACGTGAGCTGCTCCTCGAGCGCGGTGGTTACGTCGGCGACGAGCTTCTCGGTCCGCGCGATGAGCCAGCGGTCAAGTGGGCGCAGCTCGACTCCGGCCGGCCCGGCGACGAGATCGGAGAATGTCGGTCGGAAGCCCTCGATGTTCCCGTATCTCACGAGAAACCCGACCGAGTTCCAAAACGTCAGGAGCTTGCGCTTGATCTCGTGCGCCGGCCCATAGCCGAAGAGCAGATCGCGGTCCGGCGGCTGGTCGCAGTACTGCCAGCGCATGACGTCGGCGCCCATGCGTGCGAACGCCTCCTCGGCTGGAATGAGATTCCCCCAGGAGCCGTGCATCGGACGCCCGTGCTCGTCGAGCATCTTCTCGTAGCCGAGGACGGACCGGAACGGCGCCTTGTCCACCAGACAGACCGACATGAAGAGCTGCGAATAGAACCAGAGGCGGATCTGCTCGCGCATTTCGGAGACCCAGTGGGCAGGAAACCAGGTCTGCCAATAGTTGTGATCGGGAAGATCGGCGCCGGTGAGCCCCTTGGCAGCACCGGTCCCGTAGCCGCCCTCGACCCACTCCGGGTTTTGCCAGCCGAGCGTAGAGAAAGGGACGATACCTGCGTCGAGCCAGACGTCGCCGATCTCGGGTATCCGCTGTATACCCTCGGTGCCGCACGCTTGGCAGCGGACCTCGACCGCGTCGATCCACGGACGATGGAGCTCGGCGAGTTGATCGATCCCGGCCGTCGCCAGCTCCTCGAGCTCGGCGCGGGAACCGACTACGGTGACGTGGCCGCACGCGCACGGGTAGATGGGCAGTGGCAGCCCGAAGTAGCGGCGGCGGGAGATGTTCCAGTCCCCCATGTTGCGGAGCCAGTCGTCCATGCGCTTGCCGAAGTACGCCGGTGTCCACTCCACGGTGGCGTTCGCCGCAAGCAACCTCGGCCTCACTTCGTTGACGGAAATGAACCAGTCGTCGGCAATGCGGAAGATGAGCGGCGTATTGCAGCGCCAGCAGAAGGGATAGCGGTGGGCAAATTCTCCGGCCGCGACGAGGCGACCGCGCTCGGCGAGGTCGGCCACGATCTGCTCGGCAGACTCCGACGTGGAGAGCCCATGCAGCCAGCCGAAGCGGTTGTAGAAGCGGCCAGCCTCGTCCACCGGCATGACGATGGGAAGGTCGTTTACACGGGATAGCTCAAAATCCTCGGTCCCGCACCCAGGCGCGATGTGGACGAGGCCGGTGCCCTCATCCATCGTGACCTCGTCCCATTCGATGACGCGGTGCTCGATACCCTCGGCCGCCGGCAGGTGATCGAAAGGTCCGTCGTAGCGCCAGCCGACGAGCTCGGCACCGTGCCGGCGCTCGACGTAGGTTTCGTCGGGGTAGCGCTTGACCGCAACCCACTCACCGTTCTCCTGTAGGCCGTACTCCTCATCCGGATGAACCGCGGCAGCGACATTCGCCGGCAGCGTCCAGGGCGTCGTGGTCCAAACCGTCAGCGACTGGCCGGGCCGGTCGATCAGCGGAAAGCGAACGAAGAGCGAGGGATCGATGCGCTCCTCGTAGCTTCCGACCAGCTCATGCGCCGAAATGGACGTTCCGCAGCGTGGGCACCATTCGGTGGAGCGGTGACCCCGGTAGAGCCAGCCGCGATCATGCGCGAGTTTGAGGAAGCCCCAGATGTAGGCGATGTTCGTGTCGGAGAAGGTGTAGTAGTCGTTGCCCCAATCCATCCACTGGCCGAGACGCTTCGATCCCCGGATGAGTTCCTGGGCCGACCAGGCGACCTTCTCCCGGCACTTGCGGGCGAACTCCGCGAGCCCGTACTCCTCGATCTCACGCTTCGAGTTGAGGCCCAGTTCCCGCTCGACGCCCACTTCAATCCAGAGGCCCTGACAATCAAAGCCGTTCTGGTAGCGCTGGTCGAAGCCACGGAGCGCCTTGTAGCGCTGGAAAACGTCCTTCAGCGTGCGGCCCCAGGCCGTGTGCACGCCGAGCGTCTTGTTGGCGGTGACCGGGCCGTCCACAAAGCTCCATACCGGGCCACCCCGGTTGCGTTCACGCAGCCGGTTGAAGACGCCGCGCTCGTCCCACCACGGGAGGATCTCTTCCTCGAGTGCGGGATGGTCGGGAACGGGTGGTAGCGCCTTGAACATGGCGGAAAGTCAGTGTAGTGCGAGGTCCATTCAGGAATCCTTGCCACTGCCGTATGGCCTGGTGATGATCTCGAGCAAGTGCCCGTTCGGATCCTCCCAGTACACGCCGCGGCCACCGTCGTTGGTGTTGAACTCGCCCGGCCGTCGCCGGAACGGGTCTGCCCAGTAGGGCAGCCCACGCTCCTTGAGCCGCGCGAAAATGTCGTCGAAGCCCGACTCGTCAACGAGGAACGCGTAGTGCTGCGAGTGGGGCTCACCGTGGTCGTCAGCGAAATCCAGTGACACATCGTTGTCGAGCTCAACGACCAGGAAGGGGCCGTACGACGTTGCTGGCGGCACACCCAGGATCTCAGTCAGGAACGTCGCCGACTCGCGCTTGTCTCGCGCGCGGACGATTGTGTGGTTCAGCCGAATAGGCATAGGGACTCCTTTTAGGGTTGGTCGTGAACTTAGACCAGCCTTCCTCGCTGAGCGTCAGCCGAAGAGTGGACCGGGACTTCTCCTGACTGAGAAACTGTCGGCAAGTCGGAGGCGGAATCGACCGATTCAGGTATGCGATTTACCCACAGTTTTCCGCGCTCAACTTGGAGGTCAACTGACCCTAAGCCGTACTTAATCACCCGACAATGCCCGCAAGAAAGGTGCTGACATGACGACGCAGGTTGACTACGACTTCTCCCTCGCCGGCAAGGTGGCTGTCGTGACCGGCGGCGCCTCCGGAATCGGCGAGGCAATCGTCGATGCATACGCGGCCAAGGGCGCCACCGTGGCGGTGCTCGACCTGGCGGTCGACGCCGCTCAGCGCAAGGTGAGCCAGGGAAACGCGGCCGCAGCCGTCGGCTGTGACGTGACAAGCGAGCAGTCTGTCGTCGATGCAATCAGCGCGGTGAGCGCACAGTTCGGCCGCATTGACGTGCTAGTCAACAGCGCCGGCCTCGCTGCGTTGGGCCCAGCAGAGGAATTCTCGGTTGACAAGTGGGATCTCACGATGGCCGTCAACCTACGAGGGGCCTTTCTGGTCAGTCAGCAGGTGGGTCGGATCATGCTCGCCCAGGGCACTGGCACGGTGATCAGTCTGGCCTCCCAGGCCGCGACCATAGCGCTGCCCGGCCACGTTGCCTACTGCGCATCGAAGTTCGGCCTCGTAGGCCTCACGAAGGTGTTGGCATTGGAATGGGCCGGACGCGGGGTCACGGCCAATACGATCAGTCCGACAGTGGTGCTGACCCCACTTGGCAAGGAGTTCTGGGACAACCCCGAGGGTGAGGCGCTGAAGGCCCAGATTCCCACCAAGAGGTTCGCGCTGCCCGAGGAGATCGCCGCCGCTGCTGTCTACTTGGCCAGCGATGCAGCGAAAATGATCAACGGCGTGGATCTGCTGGTCGATGGTGGCTACACCATCCGATGATCAAGTAACAACCAGGCGGGTCAGGAGCTCAGAAGACGGTGTAACCGCCGTCGATCACCAGCACGTTTCCGGTCATGAACGATGAGGCGTCCGAGGCAAGGTAGACGATCGTCGG
>DATLPF010000174.1:0-10085 GCA_035535875.1 Propionibacteriaceae bacterium | reverse complement strand
GCTGCTGTGTGAACAGGTCGCGGATCGCGTTGACGATGGACGTCACCGGCTGGTACTCGGCGAAGGCGCGCACCGGGCCGGGCATGGTGTCAGTGGGCACGAATGCCGAGCTGATGAACGGCAGGAAGATGAGCGGGTAGGCGAACGCGCTCGCGCCGTCGGCGGACTTCGCGGAGATACCGGGGATTACGGCGATCCACGTCAACGCCAGGGTGAACAGGATCAGGATGCCGGCGACCGCGAGCCACGCCAGCACTCCCGCCCCCGAGCGGAAGCCCATGAGGAGGGCGACGAGCACGACAACCACGACTGAGGTCAGATTGGCGACCAGCGAGGTCCCCACGTGCGCCCACAGCACGGACGACCGTGCGATCGGCATGGACTGGAATCGCTCGAAGATGCCGCTTTTCATATCCAGGAAGAGCCGGAACGCGGTGTAGGAGATGCCCGAAGCAATCGTGATGAGCAGAATGCCGGGCAGCAGGTAGTTCACATACGAATCCGACCCTGAGTTGATCGCGCCGCCGAACACGAAGACGAATAGCAGCATGAAGGCGATCGGCATGATCGTGGTCGTGATGATGGTGTCCAGGCTGCGCGTGATGTGGCGCAGGGATCGTCCCAGCAGGACGGCGGTGTCGCCGAAGAAATGCTTGGTCATCGTTGTTCCTTACTTGGCCGTGCCGACGCTGCGGTCATTGCCAGCGTCGCGTCCTTGCCGTCGTCACCGACGATGGCGAGGAAGACGTCCTCGAGGGTCGGCTGCTTCTCGACGTATTCGACCTTGGCGGGCGGGAGCAGCTGCTTGAGTTCGGCGAGGGTGCCGTTCTCGATGATCCGACCCTCGTGGAGGATCGCGATCCGGTCGGCGAGTTGTTCGGCCTCGTCGAGATACTGCGTCGTGAGCAGCACTGTCGTGCCGTGCTCGGCGAGTTCCTTGACGGCCTGCCACACCTCGATGCGCGCCTGGGCGTCGAGCCCGGTCGTCGGCTCGTCGAGAAAAATGACCTGCGGATTCCCGATGAGGCTCATCGCGATGTCGAGGCGGCGGCGCATGCCACCCGAATAGGTCGACACCTTCCGCGCGGCCGCGTCGGTCAGCGAGAAACGATCGAGCAGGTCATCCGCGATCGTGCCCGGGTCCTTGAGGTGCCGCAACTGGGCGATCAACACGAGGTTCTCCCGCCCGCTGAGGATTTCGTCGACGGCCGCGAACTGTCCGGTGAGACTGATGGACTCCCGCACGTCCGCAGCCTGCGTGGCGACCTCGAAGCCGTTGACGCTGGCTGTCCCCGCGTCGGCCTTGAGCAGCGTGGACAGGATTTTCACGACCGTGGTCTTGCCCGCCCCGTTCGAGCCGAGCAGGGCGAAAATGCTGCCGCGCGCCACGTCGAAGTCCACGCCGCGCAGCACCTCCAGCTTCTTGTACGACTTCTCCAGGCCCTGCACGTGGATCGCAGGCCCTTGGACCTGATTGGCTGTCATCTGGGTATCCGTTCTCTCTTTCGTTACGATTCGTTGCCCGCGACGCGATCGATGGCGTTGGTCAGCCGTTCCCGCTCCCGGTTGATCCACTGACCCCCCGGGTAGTTCCGAAGGAACGCCTCGGCGAACTCCACGGGGTCCTCTCCGACGACCGCGCGGATCGGCGTTCCGTCCGCCGCAGCCTGCTCGAACAGATCGGCAAGGTCCTCGAACATCGAAGCCGCGCTGTCGCCGTCCGCTGGCCCGAAGTACATCAGGTACCGCTCGAGCGCATCGATCGCCGTGCGATAGTTCTCCGGAAGCTGTCGCGTGCGCGCCTTGTACTCCCGCCAACGCCGCTTGTCGCCGATCACCTTTGAGGTGAACTTTGAGATGGACATGGTCATCTGCCTCCTTGATGGAGCTGTTCGAGACGTTCTGTGAGGAAGCTCCAGGTCCTCCAGAACTCGTTGAGGTATTCCTGTCCCTGCGCGTTGAGGGAATACACCTTGCGCGGCGGCCCCTTCTCCGACGGGACCTTCTCCACGTCGACCAGGCGGCGCTGCTCGACCCTGACGAGCAGGGCGTAGACGGTGCCTTCGGCGATGTCGGAGAAGCCCTGCTCCCGCAGCCGTGCCGTGATCTCGTAGCCGTACGCGGGCCGCACGGACAGGATCGCGAGGACGATGCCCTCCAGCGTGCCCTTGAGCATCTCCGTCATCTGCTTGCCCACGGAACACCTCCTCGGACTACTCAACGTTACTGACTACTAGTACATAGTAACACTGAATAGTGGCGTCGCAAGCTCCGCGTGGCGGCGGGAGGTGTCGGCTCTTACCACCTGAAAGCCCGAACGGCGGGAACTGCTAGGCCATCAGTGGTCTCAGTTGTGGTCTCAGTCGCCTGCATCCGCGACGGTCCGTGAACGGTCGTCGGCGTGCGCGACACGCTCAGATGTACGCGGACGGACGGGCCCGACCGCCGCGTCCCGGAATTGGAAAGCGGTTGAACCGAATCGAACAACCCGACGTCGGCGGGCCACAGCCGGGCCACAAGTGCAGGCCACTCCTGGTCAGCCGCGGTCACTCGCGGCTATGCGTCCGCGCCCGCGCGGCCGATTCGCTCCATGTACGACGGACTAATTAGGTGCAGGGCTAAGCCAAAACTAACCCCCGTCATCCATCACGACGTCCGGCGTCGGCGGCCTTGCGGTACCACTGCTGGCGTCGAGCCCCCTTCGCTCCCGGTTCTCCAGTCATGGTCGAACCTCCTGGCAGCCAATTCTGCACCGCGGCTCTCACTGCAAGCCCCCCGAGACCGGGCTGAACAACCGCCAGCAAGGCCGATTGCCGCCACGCGACTCACAAATCCGTTCGGTAAGACCGCCCAGGAGCTGCAACGACACCGATGCCAACCCCTCGCGCGCCGGGTGCGACAATTCGGCTCGATGGAGATCGAACAGCTCGATGGTTCCGCCGACCTCGTAGCGGCTCGTGACGCGCTCGAGGGGCACCGGTGGCAGGAGGCCTTGGACCTCCTGATCCGAGCCGACCGCGAGGGACGACTCGGCGCGTCAGACCTTCAGGCGCTTGCCCAGGCGGCCTGGTTCACCGCCCAGCCCGATTTGGCAGTGGAGGCAAGGGAGCGTGCGTTCAAGGCCTACATCGTGGACGGGAACAAAGCCCGAGCCGCCGCAATCGCCTTCGAGCTCAGCCGCGAATATGACAATAAGCGGAAGTTCTCGATTGCTTCCGCATGGGCGGCCCGTGGCGAGCGTCTCGTGGAGGGTGAGCCGGAAGGTTTCGCCCACGCATACCAGGCCTTGTCGAAGAGCCTTGCTGCAGAGCACGCCGGTGACGTCGAGTTGGCCATCAGGCTCGGGGGACGGGCCGTCGAACTCGGCACGCGATTCGAGGATGCCGACATCAGGGCCTGGGGACTGTTGCAGCAAGGACGGCTCTTGATTGCCGGAGGACGCACCGACGAGGGATTCCACCTCTTGGAGGAGGCCACCATCGCCGCCGTGAACGGCGAGCTGAACCCGTTCATGACCGGCGTGGCGTACTGCTGCATGATCTCGTCCTGTCGCGACACAACCGACTACCGGCGGGCCAGTGAATGGACCGAGGCCACTAGCCGGTGGTGCGAGCGGCAGTCCATCAACGGCTTCCCGGGCATCTGCCGGGTCCACCGCGCGGAGATCGTCGCCTTGCACGGCGCGCTGGACCGAGCGGAGCAGGAGTTGCGGCAGGCCACCACGGAGCTCGCCGCGTACGACGCGACGTCGCCCCTGGGCGACGGGTTCTATGCGCTTGGGGAGATCCGCTTCCGGCTGGGCGACCTCAAGGGTGCGGAGGACGCCTTGCGGCAGGCCCACGCGCTCGGGCGGATCCCGCAGCCTGCCCTCGCTCTCATGCGCTTCTCCGAAGGCAAGATCACCGCGGCGTACGGAGCGATCCGTTCGGCGCTTGCAGAGACCCGCGAGCAATGGGCCCGTGCCCGTATGCTGCCCGCGCAAGTCGAGATCGCGATCGCCGCCGGTGATCCGGCGACCGCGCGAGCCTCGGCCGAAGAGCTCGGGGAGATCAGCGCCGTCTACGACTCGCCGGCGCTACGCGGGAGCAAGCACGACACCTTGGGGCGGGTGCTCCTCGCCGAAGGCGACGCTGAGGGGGCGAGACGGGAGCTGCAAAGCGGTATTGGGCAGTGGCGCGAGGTAGGCGCGCCGTACGAGCTCGCCCGGGACCGCGCACTCATGGCCTCGGCGCTGCAGCAGCTCGGACGAGACGACGAGGCGGATCTGGAGCTCGGAGCAGCGAGAGAGGAGTTTCATCGCCTGGGAGCCGTCCGGGATGAGGCTGCGGCGGCCGAAGCCATTCGGGCAGCCACCGAGCGCAAGGCCACACCCAGCATCGCCCACAAGACGTTCATGTTCACCGACATCGTCGCCTCGACGAACATCGCCGCGGCCATTGGCGACGAGGCCTGGGAGCATCTCCTTCGCTGGCACGATGACACCCTGCGCGCGGTTTTCGTCGACCACGGAGGCGAGGTGGTGACCTCCACCGGCGACGGATTCTTTGTGGCATTCGACTCGGCCTCTGCCGCGATCGTCTGCGCCACGGCGGTACAACGCGCGCTTGCCGAACAACGCCGGACGCACGGTTTCGCCCCTGCAGTGCGCATCGGCGTGCACTCGGCGGTAGCGACCCGCCGCGGCTCGGACTACAGCGGCAAGGAAGTTCATGTCGCCGCCAGGATTGCCGCGCTGGCCCGCGGCGGCGAGATCCTCGCCTCGGCAGCCACGACCGCGCTTGCCGGGCCCCAACCAACGAGCGAACCGCGGCCGGTGAGCCTAAAGGGCGTGTCCGGCGATGTCGATGTTGTGTCCATCGCCTGGAATTGAGGCTGGCCCCGAGCGATCATGCGCCGCAGAATGGCCGCTAAATGATCATGGTCCGGATCAGTTCCGCGGCTTCAGCATGATCTTGACTGCGCCGACGATCGGCATGAACGGCCGGCCGGCCTTGTTGCGCGCACGAGGGTCGTCTGGGTCATTCGCGAAGGTAACGTAGCTGCCCGCTCCGACGAGTCGAAGCAACAAGTCACTCGCCGCCTGAGCGGATGATTCAGGTCGCCAGAGTGTCAGTGAATCGGCCGAGACCCGCCCCGCCCATCGCAAATTCTCTACGAGTCGGCGGTCGTGGCGCGCTCGTCTGCATAGGCGCGTGCGTCTAACGCGTCCAGCACGGCCAGCTGCGCACTGTAGAAGGCGACGACGGCGTAATCGATGGCGTCGACTGCGTCCCGCTCGGCCCGGTCGGCGTCTTTCGCCGCGGACTTTGCGTCCCGTTCGTCGGATCGCTTGTCGATCTTCGCCCTGATGTCATCCATCCAGGAGGACGCATCCGCCTTCAACTGCGCCCACTTGCTCTGGACTTGATCCGACGTCTCCTCGGCTTGCTGTTTGACATCCATGAGGGCCAGGTTCGCGTCGACCCGAGCCTGGTCGATGCGTTGCTTCAGCTGGTCGCGGGACTCGGCACTCGCCGACCGGATGCTCGCGACAGTCTCGTTGGTTTGCTGCTGAAGTTTCTCGAGTTGTGCGGAAAAGTCCATCGGTGCTCCTCGACGGGGCCGATGCCGACCGGATGCCGGACGCTTGAGGTAATCCAATCACGCCTGCCTCTGCCAGGGTGAAGCGGTCTTGACCCTGTTCACAGCACCGGCTTTGGGCTCTCGGCATAGTCACGGCGAAGGCTCGTTCCAAAGGTTCAGTGGGCGAATCGTTGTGGGCTCGAGTCCCACGGGGCCCACCAAACTTTCCTTCGATACGCAGCCGGCACCGACCCGTACAGTGCAGTAGACGTTCCCGGCGGCTTTAGGGCGACAGATTGAGGCAATGCCTCCTGATTTCGCAATATCGATCCCGCAGTTGAGCCCCTAATCTCCTGACTCGAGTCGAGCGTCCGCCCACGAGGCGATTTCGGCTTCCTGGTTGGGCACGCGTTCGGCGACCTGGTCGGGAGCGAGGAGCTCGCGGCGGGTGCACAGAGCCCAGCGGTGGCCGAAGGGGTCGCGCACGATCCCGTAGCGCTCGCCCCAGAACATTTCGGCCACAGGTCGTTCGACCGTCGCACCCCGGGCGATCGCGCCGGCAAAAGTGGTGTCGACGTCATCAAGCTCGAGCAGCAGCATGACCGGTGACCCGCCGACACTGGCCGGTGCTCGTGCATCGAGTTCTGGGATCTCCTGGCTGAGGAGCAGCTTGTCCGGGCCGAAGGCGAGCTCGACGAACAGGATCCGCCCATCGGGCAGATGGTGGCGGATCAGCTCGGTGGCGCCGAACGCGGCGCGGTAGAACTCGACCGCCGCGTCGGCGTCCGGAACGAAAATGTGGGTGCCGAGCCCGAGTGGCCGTTGCGCGGTCATGCGGTCCTCCGCTGCGGGTCGAGCAGGCCGGCCGTACGGGCGGCGTCGACCATCCGGGCCAGCTGTTCGGATTCCTCGCGTACGGCCTGCTCGCCGAGCGCGGTGAGCTGGTAATACCGCCGGCGTGCGTCATGCGGGGCGCTCGGGTCATGGGTCTCGGACTCGGTGACAACATCGTCGGCGACGAGCCGGGCGATCGTCCGGTACAAGGTCCCCGGTCCGAGCCGGACCCGACCACCGGTGAGTTCCTCGACGAATCTCATCACCGCATAGCCGTGGGTGTGCCCGGACGCCACCGCGAGCAGGACTTGGAAGCCGGCGGCTGTCAGCACGGGTACGGGTCTTGTCGAACTCACGTTCAGACGATACAGTCCATCTCAGATAGTATCCATTTTGGATGTACCAAATGCGGTTACACGCGTCGAGATCGGAGGGTGGTCATCGTGATCACCGCTGTGCGGAAGGTCATCGTCCCGGTGAGCGACCAACAGGCCGCACTGGAGTTCTGGACGGAGACTGTGGGATTCGTGCTGGTGCGCGACGACACTTACGGCGACGAACGCTGGATCGAAGTTCGGCCCCCGGACCAGGACCTGTTGTTGGTGTTGAGCCCGCGGCGGCCCGACGAGCCCCGGCGTACGGCGCCGGACCAGCTCCCGGACTCGGACCTGTTCTTCGACTGCCCCGACATCGAGGGCACCTACGCCGAGCTGACCGCCCGCGGGGTGAAGTTCCCGGTCCCCCCGGCGCGCCAACACTTCGGCTGGTGGGCCCTGTTCGAGGACACCGATGGCACCCGCTACGCACTCAGCCAATGGGCCGGCGCATCCGCGTCGTCGTAACCCGCCAGCTCTTCGCCTGTCGCACTCGCGACCCGCAGTCAAGTGCGGGTGCTGATCTTCGGCGCCCGTCCACGCGCCGTTTCCTCGCGGCAAGGTGAGGGGGGCGCTCAGGGGCGTCGCGCTGCCACCACGATGAATCCCGCAGGGAGTCCGATTCCCGACTCGGTCTGGCGATGTGCGTAGTCCGCCGTCAAGGCGGCCTCCACTTCGGCCCGAACCGTCTCGGGCTGGCCTTCGAGTAACGCCTGCACCGGTCCGGCCGCCATGGTCATCTTTGCCGCCGCCAGCGGATCGGGCGGCAGATACAGAAGTCGATTGTCAACTGTGCTCTCGACGTCGGCCCACCCAGCTGCGTTGAGCACCTCGCGGATTTTCTCCGGCCAACCCAGGCTGAAGAGGATTCCGTCCGGCGGGAAGCCTTCGTACTCCGCACCAAGCCTGTGGAGCGTCGTCGTGGCCACCGTGTAAGGGATGCCGAATAGTCCGGTTGCGTGCAGGTTCGACCACACTGTGACGATGAGGCGACCACCCGTACGCGTGGCCTCACACAGGTTCCGGAAACCCGCCACCGGATCAGCGAAGAACATCACCCCAAATCGAGAAATCACGGCGTCATAGGTCTTCGACGGGAAGTCGTAGCTTCCTGCGTCGCCCGCAATCCACTCGATCTCCGAAGCCGTGACGCGCTGTCGCGCGGCGGCGATCATCGGCGGCGCGATATCGATGCCGGTGACCGAACCGTCCGGCCGGACCGCCTCCCAGGCCTGGCCAGTGGTAGGTCCGGAGCCGACACCGACATCGAGCACCCGCTCGCCCGGCTGCAAGGACGCTCGATCGAACAAGGCCTGTGAGACCGGTTGCAGCTGCTTCTCGCGCGCGTCGGCGTTGGCCAACCACCCGGCGACCCGATCCTCGGTCCACACCGGCTGCCCACCCGCGGCCGGAGTGACGGTCGAGTCGACACCAGATGTTTCTTGGCTCATGATTCCTCCTTGATCCGCCGACAAGTCGCTGCGAGTCAAGATTTGCATGGAAACACCTTCCCACGGGGCAACGCGTTCCGCTGATCGGTCGGACGACAGCGCTCGGAGGCTGTTTCAGGGCGCGGATAGCGGCGGAGCGACGTGCGGCGATAGCGTGGCGGCAACCATTGGGCAACGGAGGGCGCGTCATGACAGCGAAGAGTGACTTCACTGAAGAGGAATGGGTCCGGGTACGGCGGGCGCCTTTCGTGGCCGGGATGGCGATATCCCTGGCCGATCCTGGCGGCCCCATCGAGATGGCCAAGGAGTCGATGGCGACCGTGAAGACGGCGACCAATCCGCCCAGCCGGGAGCAGTTACTTGCCGAGGTCGCACTTGATATCCAGTCCATGACTCAACAGAGACAAAACCCCCTCAGCGACTTCAAGATGACCGACGCCGCCCAGGCTGGGCAACAGATTTTGGACGAGCTCCGAGCGGTGAAGGGGCTTGTCGCGAGCAACGCAACACCCGAGGAGGCCAGCGCCTTCAGCCAGTGGCTAGTCGCGACCGCACAAGCCGCGGCCGATGCCGCCAAGGAAGGCGGGTTCATGGGCTTCGGTGCAACGCAAATCAGCCAGGGCGAGCAGGACATGCTCGACAAGGTGCGCTCCGCCGTCGGCGCATAGCGAGGAGCTCGCGCACTGCGGCGTATCTGCCTTGGCTACGTCCAGAACTCATCCGCGGCGTAGATGTCCCCGGGGCGCCACCAAGCCTCGGCGATCTGCCCTCCACGGACGTGGAACACCCACGCGTCTTCGCCGTCGTACTTGTAGTCACCACGGCTGGCGGTAGCGTGCGTCAAGGCGACGGCATGGTCCTCGCTCGCAAGTACGTCGTGCAGTTCCTGAGTGAAGGTTCCCTCCGACGCCTGCACCAACCGGCCGAACATCTCGAAGACGGCATCGCGGCCGCGATGTTCACCGGCCAGCGGACCCCGCCCGGGGATGTGCCACACGGTGTCCTCGGCGACCAGCGACCTCATAGTGGCCATGTCGCCGTGGGCGAACCCGTCGAACTCGACGGATGGGCTCCGCATTGGGGTGCTCAGCCATCACGACTCCTCACTGTCGCTAATATCCAAGCGCCGGTCGGCGTTCGCCCGCAACCACTCGGCACGCGTGAGCCTCCGGCATGTCAGTGGTCACGGCGGGCGCGGGCTCGCCGTTTTCCTTCGTGCATCGCCTGTACCCGGGCGATCGGTATCGAATGACCCTCCGCTACCAGGTCACCATCCAGCCGTTGGGGTGCCGGCATCCGCTCGGCCCAGGGGTCGCGGTCGTCAAGCAGTCCAGGCGCGGTGTGCACCGTGAAGTCGGCGGGTGAGACGCGGTCCAGGTCATCCCAAGCCAGCGGAAAGGACACCGGCAAGCCGGGCCGAATCCGCGGACTGTACGCCGCCACGACCGTTGCCCCGCCGGCCCGTGTGGAGTCGAGAAAGACCTTGCCCTCACGGTCCTCCTTGACGAAGGCAGTCGTGGCCAACGTCGGGTCGAGCCGTTCGGCGCGAGCGGCGATCGCGCGGGTCGCTGCTGCGACGTCCTCCGGTGCCGTCGACGGTGCCAGTGGCACAAATACATGCACCCCTTTCGCACCGCTGGTCTTGACCCCACCAGCTAGCCCGGAGTCAGTGAGCGCCTCGCGGACCAGCAGAGCGACGCGGACAACTACGGAGAAGTCCGCGCCTTCCGGCGGGTCCAGATCCATCACCAAATGGGTCGGGCTGTTCCAGTCGGGCACCCGAAACAGCGTGACGTGGTACTCCACGGCACGCTGATTGGCGAACCACAGCAGCGTCCGGCGGTCGTTGCAGAGCGCGTACGAG
>DATLPF010000173.1:0-4976 GCA_035535875.1 Propionibacteriaceae bacterium | reverse complement strand
CTACCCCCCGCAGGACACCTATCCGCCACAATCGCCCTAGTGGAAGTCACGGGACCGATGCCGAGAGGGCAAAATTCCTCTCGCCTCGGGATAGACCGAGCTCAACGGCTGCAGCCGTTCGGCAACCAAGTTGGTCACTCCGTCGCTGTGCTCCACCCGGCCGCGGATGATCATGCCTGAGGCGTTACGGCCTACCCTGCCAAAGCGTCTCCACAGCTCAGTGGAACAGACCACGTTGAGCATCCCGGTCTCGTCCTCGAGATTGAGGAAGGTGACCCCGCCTGCGGTGGACGGCCGCTGCCGGTGGGTCACCAGCCCTGCGACCTGTACTCGACGTTCCGCGTACGCCACCCCGAGCCGACCGATCGGCACCACGTCATGATCATCGAGTACTGGGCGTAGGTGCTGCACCGGGTGATCATCCGGAGAAATCCGGGTGGCCCACAGATCGGCCAAAGTCAGCTCGACCACACTCATCCCCGGCAGAACCGGCGCGGGGGCATCGATAGTCGAACCCGGCAAGGTTTGATCGTTATCGGCGCTTCGGGATGGCCGGGCGTGGCGCAAGTTCTGGGCCGGATATCTCGTTGTACCTGAGGCCCTGTCTTGACCGAGGCCCGGCCTCGCTACGCGACTTCAGGACTGGTGCGCTCGGTATCAGCTAGGACGGGCGGTCCTCCGTTGCGCCAGCGCGGTCAGGTCGAGCAGACTGAGCCCTGGGCTACTTCGGAGCTCGTGCACTCAGGAAGAGGGTGCTTGGCCATGTCCAAGCCGAGTTCGGAGGACTACCGCAGAGTGCGGCGGGACTACGCCGACGCCATAGAGCAGTTCAAGGCCACCAACGAGGTGCTCAGCGAGCTCGGCCGATCCACCTCGGACCCTGACGCGGTCTTGGGCACGGTGATGGAGAGTGCCCGGCGACTTTGCCGCTGCCAGGCTGCTGCGGTGTACATCATCGAAAACTCCATATTCAGACTTGCCTCTTCTGTCGGCCTGTCAGACGAGTTTGCCCGCCACGTGACCGAGCTTCCGATCGCCATAGACCGCGGCTCATTGGTCGGCCGCACAGCACTGGATCGCCGCATCCAAAAGGTCGAAGACGTGGCCACCGATATGGAATACGCCCGGAAGGACCTGCAACAGACGGGTGGCATACGGACGGCGATGTCGGCTCCGATGCTGCTCGACGACGAGGTGATAGGTGCGCTCTCGGTATACCGGAGGCAGGTGAACCCGTTCAACGCACGCGAGGAGGCACTGCTCGAAGGCTTCGCTGCGCAGGCGGCTGTGGTCGTCCGGAATGTCCATCTGGTGCGTGCGCTGGAAGACCGAGGTGCAGAGCTCGCCCGACGGGTCGAGCAGATGGAAGCTTTGAGCGACGTCGGCCAGACCGTCGGATCCAGCCTGGTGCTTGACGAGGTGCTGTCCAACATCGTCAAGAACGCGGTCCGGTTCGCCGGCTGCGACGGTGGATCGATCATGGAGTACCTCGAAGACGAGCGGTGCTTCTCAGTTCGCAGCGCGTACGCGAGCAGTCCCGCGTTGCTGGCTCGGCTGCGCACCATCCGCATCGAGTTGGAAGCAACACTGGTCGGTCGTGCCGCCCGCGAGGGTCATCCGATATCGGTGCCCGATCTGTCGGTGGTCGATCTCGACCCGCATCTAAGGCTGTTGTACGACGACGGCTGGCGGTCTGTAATGGCGGTGCCAGTACTTCGCGCTGACAGGATCATCGGTGCCCTCGTCGTTCGTCGTCGTTCGCCTGGCGCTTTCACCGACGAGGCTGCGGAATTCCTGCAGACTTTCGCCAGCCAGTCGGCGATAGCGGTCTATAACGCACAGCTCTTCCGCGAGCTTGAACTGAAGAGCGCCGAACTGGAGGTGATGAGCCAGCACAAGTCGGATTTTTTGGCGAGCATGTCGCATGAGCTTCGCACGCCCTTGAACGCCGTGATCGGATTCTCAGAAGTGCTGCTCGAGCGGATGTTCGGAGACCTCAATGAGCGCCAGGACGAGTACCTGAGGGACATCCTGAACTCAGGCAAGCACCTACTGGCCCTGCTCAACGACATCCTCGATCTGTCGAAGGTTGAGGCTGGCCAGATGGAGGTCGCGTTGTCGACCTTCTCGGTGCCGTCGGCCATCGAGTACGCGGTGTCAATGGTGCGCGAGCGGGCCGCCCGACACAACATCACGATGCACCAGTCCGTCGCCACGTCGGTCGACCAGGTTACGTCCGACGAGCTGCGAATCCGCCAAGTGCTTGTCAACTTGCTCAGCAATGCGGTCAAGTTCTCCCATGAGGGTGGTCGAGTGGATGTCGTGGCCGAGCCGGTCAGCGAAGAACTCGTGATCACCGTCCGCGATACCGGAGACGGTATTGCCCTCGAGGACCGGGAACGAATCTTCGAGTCGTTCCAGCAAGGGCGGCGTGGAGCTCCGAAAGAGGAGGGCACCGGACTGGGGCTCACCTTGTGCCGCAGAATCGTCGCCCGCCTCGGCGGTCGGATCTGGCTCGAGTCCGAGGTCGGTCGCGGTAGCGCGTTCCATGTGGCCATTCCGCTCGGCGTCCCGGCCGAGGCCGTCGATGCTGGGCTGGTCGATTCGACCGAGAGTCGCCGATCGGTTGTGGTGATCATCGACGACGACAGAGCTTCGCTCGATCTACTTTCTGCCTACCTGACAGGGACCGGGCTGCGCATGGTTCGCGCTCGTGACGGGCGCGAAGGGCTCGCCGAGATCCATCGCCTGCACCCGGCGGTGGTGGTGCTCGATATCCGCCTGCCCGGCATGGATGGCTGGACTGTGCTGGAGACTCTCAAAGCTGCGCCCATCACCCGTGAGATCCCGGTGATCATCGTGTCGATCCTGGACGAGGGGACGCGTGGTCTGGCTGCCGGCGCCGCCGCCTACCTGACCAAGCCGGTGAGCCGGGATGACCTGACAGCAGCCTTGCGAAAATTACAGGTGCTGCCGCACGAGGCCACGACCACCCGTCCGGGGCACTCGACCCCCGGCCTCGTTGGGACGGCGTCGCAGGACTGAAATGGCAGCGCCGACTCGCGTCTTGGTTGTAGAGGACAACTCGCTGAACCTGAAACTGCTGCGTGATGTGCTGATGCATGCGGGGTTCGACGTGGCGGAGGCCCGCTCAGGCGAGGACGGGGTGGCACGTGCCATGGAGTTCCGGCCGGATCTGGTCTTGATGGACCTCCAGCTGCCCGGCATCGACGGTACTCAGGCGATGCGCATGATCAAGGGCGGTCCCGGCGGACCCGACATCCCAGTAGTCGCGCTGACCGCTTTTGCGATGTCGGAGGACCGCGAGCGAGCACTTCGCAACGGCTTTGACGGGTATCTGAGCAAGCCGATCAGTGTTAGTGATCTCCCCCGCCAGCTCAACGAGTTCCTGCCCGAGCGGCCCGCCGATGACTGAACGAACAACCATACTGACGGTGGACGATCAGCCGCCAAATCTGCGCCTCCTAGAAGCCGTTCTTTCCCCACAGGGCTACCAGGTGATCACCGCATCGTCCGGCGAGCAAGCACTCGAGCTGCTGCATTCGTCGAATATCGATCTAGTTCTCCTGGACATCATGATGCCCGGCATCGATGGCTACCAGGTGTGCCAACGGATCCGGAGCGAGCCGAGTACGGCGTTTCTCCCGGTCGTCATGATCACCGCGAGCGGAGACCACGAAAAGACGCGGGCTATCAAGGCTGGAGCCGACGACTTCATCAGCAAACCGTTCCACCATGGCGAGTTGCTGGCCAGAGTGGCGTCGTTGGCTCGGATCAAGCGGTACTACGACACCATCATCCGGCAGGCGGGTGAGCTGGCTCAGTGGAACGCCGAGCTGGAGACCCGCGTGCGGACACAGCTGGAGGATCTGCAGCGGGTAAACCGGCTGCGACGGTTCCTCTCCCCGCAGGTGGCGGAGCTGGTGATCAACTCAGGCGACGACTCATTCCTAAGGAGTCACCGTCGCGAGATCGTCGTGGTGTTCTGTGATCTACGAGGATTCACGCCGTTCGCTGAGTCAAGTGAGCCTGAAGAGGTGATGGCGGTGCTCGAGGAGTACCACGCTGCGCTGGGCGAGTTGATCTTCCGTTATCAGGGAACTCTGGAGCGCTTCACGGGTGACGGGCTGATGGTGTTTTTCAACGACCCGATTCCTCTCGATGAGCCCGCACGACGAGCAGTAGAGATGGCGCTGGCTATGCGTGACCGAGTGGGAACACTGACAGACGGCTGGAGTCGACTCGGCCATGATCTCGGCTTCGGCGTAGGGATAGCCCAGGGCTTCGCCACACTGGGCCGCATCGGTTACGAAGGACGTTACGACTACGCGGCGATCGGCAGCGTCACCAACCTTGCAGCCCGGTTGTGCGGCGAGGCCCACCCCGGACAGATCCTGGTCGCTCAGAGGGTCTTCCATGCGGTCGAGAACCACACGGTCGGCGAATCGGTCGGTGTCCTGGACCTCCGAGGATTCAGCCGGTCGATTCCCGCGTACAACGTGTCTCGCATGATCAACAGCTCAGCGGAGGTGCAATCGTGACACAACTTGATGCCGACAGCGACACGACGTCACCGCGCCTATCGGACTTGAACGAGACCGAACGCGATCGTCTCTTCGCAAGGGTGCAGCAGCGGATGCCGGCCGTCTGGGACGCCATGCGACTTGATCTTGAGGATGAGTCTGTCGTCGTCCTGCCTTCGGTCACCCTCGACAAGACCGTGCCTGGTTCGGGGAGCATGTCGCAGGCATTCGAGGAACGGTTCTTGTTCTTGCTGCTGCTGCTCCGTCAGCCGCGGCTGCACATGATCTACATCACCTCGATGCCGATCAAGCCGAGCATCGTGGAGTACTACCTCGCGCTGCTGCCCGGTGTGATCCCCAGCCATGCCATGGCCAGGTTGACTCTGGTGTCGATTGACGACTCGTCACCACGCCCCTTGAGCGAGAAGCTCC
>DATLPF010000172.1:0-5389 GCA_035535875.1 Propionibacteriaceae bacterium | reverse complement strand
CAGCTGTGGTGGCGGAGCTCGACGGCGACACGCATCCATCCGGCAGGCCACGCAGGAAGTAGTCGAGCCGGTCGTCATCACGTTCCTGGTCGGGCGGCAGCTGGACCAGCAACACTCCGCGTCGCTCGCCCAGTTCGTGCCAACGGTGACACTCGCTACGCGATGGACACAAGCAACTCACACAGCGATAAGGCATCTCATTCATTACTGGCACCAGGAGCCACCCACAGCCCCGTATGACCACCGGCGGCTACCGGGACGCGCTTCCGCGGCAAGGACGTATCACACGGAAACCTTATTGACCCGGCCCTCGAGGGCGAGCACTCTGAGGACCACGCGTTCAACCTGTCATTCATCAACGGATCGAGGTGCGCCGTGCGGATCATCGTTATCGGCGCGGGCCCAACTGGCTTGTTCCTCGCCGCCACCTTGGCGCTGCGCGAACACCGCGTCACTGTGGTCGACCGTGATCCCGGACCCACCCCGGATGGCGTCTGGCGACGCCGAGGGGTGATGCAGTTCCACCATGCTCACCTCTTCCGGCCTCAGTGTGCGGAGACTCTGCAGACCCACCTGCCTGATGCGTACCAGGCGTGGCTCGAAGCTGGCGCGGAGCCTATTCAGTTAACCCGATCGGATGGCACGCGGACAATGTTCGCCGTCCGATCGCGCCGTCAGACCTTCGAGACAGCGCTGCGCGCCACGGTTCTTGGCATGCCGGCAGTGACTTTCCATCGAGGACACGTGGATGCCGTCACTACGGTCGGCGGCCGGGCCGCGGGGGTCAAGGTGGCGAGCAGCCCGATCGGGGCAGATCTTGTGATCGACGCCTCCGGGCGGGCCGGTCGCGTCGCCGACGGACTCCGTCCCGCACCCAGTGTCGGGGGTAACTGCGGCATCGCCTACGTAGATCGCCAGTACCAGCTCTGGCCGGACGCCGAACCTGGTCCGCTGCTCAACCCGGCGGCCTGGCAAGGCGAATTCGACGGCTATCAGTCCATCCTCTTCCTGCATGAGCGGGGAATCTTCTCGGTTCTCCTCGTCAGGCCCACCAGCGGCCGTGATCTCGTCGGGCTCCGTCACAACGAGGCCTTCGACGCGGCCTGCGGCGCTATCTCGGTCCTCGCCGCGTGGACGGATCCGCAGCGCGCCCGACCCATCACCGATGTGCTTCCCGGCGGAACTCTCTACAACTACTACCGTCCCCAGACCGGCGCAGACGGCCGCCTCACCATGCCAGGGCTGATCAGCGCCGGCGACGCCGTCTGCACCACCACACCGAACTTCGGCCGAGGGATCACCACCAGTCTGCTGCAGGCGCAAGAGCTTCTACGCCTGGTCGACGAGCACGGCGATGACGTGGAGGCGGTTGGCTACGCCTTTGACGAGTGGTGCGCGACCGCAATGCGACCCTGGGTGGAGGACCACGTCGCTATGGATGATGACATGCGACGCCGCTGGGAAGGCGGGGACATCGACCTGACGAAGCGCCTACCCTCAGACCTGATCTTGGCGGGCGCCGAGGCTGACCCCGCGATCGCCCCAGCAATACGCCCGTACCTGCAGATGGCCGCTGGGCCCTCGAGCCTGGACGGTGTCGAGGCACGCGCACGGGCGCTCTACGCATCCGGCTGGCGACCCCGCCTCGCGGCGGGCCCGAGCCGCCGCGAGCTCGCCGAACTGGTGCAGCGCATCACCGGCTCCAAATAGTGGGAAAACGTCAAGCTGCGTCCTGACGGGTCGCTGCGGCGCCGGCCTCCATCGAGTCTGCACGAATTCTAGACTCACGCGCATGACGACCAGCCGGCTCGAGGCGTTCAGCGACGCGGTACTCGCGATCATCATCACGATCATGGTGCTGGAGCTGGAGGTGCCGCACGAGCCAACGCTCCACGCCCTGGCTGAGTCGGCGACCGGGTTGTTGACCTACCTGCTGAGCTTCGTGTACCTGGGCATCTACTGGAACAACCACCACCACTTGTTCCAGCTCGTTAGCCGGGTAAGAGGGGGAGTGCTGTGGGCCAACCTGCACCTGCTCTTCTGGCTCTCGCTCGTGCCCTTCACGACCGCCTGGATGGATGAGCATTTCGCCCCTACGCCGGTGATGGTCTACGGGGTGAACCTGACGCTGGCCGCGCTGGCCTACCTCCTGCTCCAGCTCACCGTCGAGCGTGCCGATGGACCGGACAGCGCGCTGCGGCAGGCGCTCGGCCGCGACCTCAAGGGCAAGATCAGCCCGCTGATTTACCTGTTCGGCATAATCGGCTCCCTGCTGTCGGTTTGGGTCGGCATCGCGGCGTACGTCCTGGTCGCAGTGATCTGGCTGGTCCCCGACCGACGGATGGAGCACTACATCGACGCGAACAAGGAGCCCCCGACCTTGCGGCCGTGATTAACTGGGTGCCGACAAGCCAAGGATCCTGGCGGTACGTGTCGAAGCTTCCTTCATCGACGGCTGCAGCCGCGCAAATGAGGGCGTGAACCGTACTCAACTGTCGCTGCCTTAGGAGGACCACATTGGCAACGACAGACTGGTGCACAGGTCGCCGCCGGCTTTGATTCCGTCGGTTTCGAACCCTCCGATTGCTTGCGCGCTGGCTAAGCGGATCAGCTCCTATAGGGTGACACAACCGGAGTCGACGGCGAACGCTGATCGAACCGGTCCGCGCCAAGCGTTTGGCGGCCCCGGCCCACCAGCTGGTTCGCCCTGCCGCAGCATCGGCCGCGTGTGCAGGCCGACTCGCCGACGCAGGCCCTGGGGCACGACCTCGCAGGCAGCGCCGCTTGCTCCGGGTCGGCCTCCGCGACCGCTAGCCAGGCGAGCGCTGCCAGAAGCACCACACGGCTCGTCAAGGCCGCGGAATTCCTCGAGCGAGGCCGACGCCTCGCACAAGGCGCCGTCGAAGTCGCGATGATCGGGGAGGTCCATGCCATGAGCAGCCGCCATGCCGCGTGCAGAAAAGGGTTCTCGATCGCCGCCAGAGTGGTCCCAAGCTGTCCGCTCG
Organism: Propionibacteriaceae bacterium; assembly: GCA_035535875.1. GTDB lineage: Bacteria > Actinomycetota > Actinomycetes > Propionibacteriales > Propionibacteriaceae > Microlunatus. The sequence goes on along the minus strand of DATLPF010000172.1, from coordinate 2,384 downwards.
CAGCAAGAGGGGCAGCGGTCAGCGGGCTATTGGGTCCCAGCCGCGTAGGTGCGTGACGGATTGGCGGTATTCCCACTCGATGAGGTCCTTGAGCAGGTGGGCCAGCCGCCCGCCGCTGGTGATGCCGGCGATGTCGGCGACCCCGCGGCGGGTCCCGACCGAGACGACGAACCCCTTGTCATGGAAGGTGAACGCCTCCAGCGGCCGGCCCTCCAGCTCCGCGTCCAAGTTGCGGGCCACGGTCTCGCCCTCCTCCAGCGCCACCTGCGCCAGCGGTGGCAGCACATGCCCGGTGCGCGGATCCACCACCGAGGCAAGGTCGCCGGCGACGTAGACCTCCGGATGGTCCAGCACGCGCAGGTACTGGTCGACCTTAACGCGGCCGTTGTGGCCGATCGCCAAGCCCGAACCCACCACCAGCTCGGGCGCCTTCACCCCACCCGCCCAAACGAACACGCCACCCTCCACCAGCTGGCCGCCCTTGAGCCGGAAGCCCTCCTCGGTCGCGGCCGCGACCATCGCGTTGGTGCGGACCTGCACGCCCAGGTCAGAAAGGATCCTGTTGGCATTGTCGATCAGCTGAGGCGAGGAGCCGGCCAGGATCGTGGGGCCCGCCTCGACAAGCAGCACGGCGGGCCGGTCGGGCGCCAGGCCGTGGCTCCTGGCCACCTCGGGCAACATCTCGGCCAGCTCGCCGGCCAGCTCGACCCCGGTGGCGCCGCCGCCGCCGACCACCACGGTCGCCAGGCGGCGCTGCCGCTCGGGGTCGGCGGCGACCGCGGCGTCCTCGAGCGCCCAGTTGACCGCCGCCCACACCCGCTGGGCATCGCTGGCCGAGTACAGCGACAGGGCGCGCTGGGCCATGCCGGGGATGGCGAAGTCGTTGGGCCGGCTGCCCAGCGCCAGCACCAGCCGGCTCCAGCCGATCGGCCCGGCTTTGGTGAGCACCCGCCGGCCGGGCAGGTCGAAACCGCTGATCTCGGCCTGGACGAAGCGGACCCGCTTGGCCAGCACGTCCTGGAGCGGGATGCGCACCGCGTCGGCGGCGCGAGTGCCGGCGGCGACCCGGGGTAGCTCGGTGAGCGCCTGGTGGTAGTCGTGCCGATCGACCAGGGTCAGCTCCACCACGGGGTTATTGCGCAGCTTGGCCGTCAGACGCAAGGCGACGTGCAACCCGGCGTAGCCCGCCCCGGCGACCACGATCTGACCGCTGTTCCCTGCACTGGACACATTCACGGCGTCCTCCATAGGGTATTGCCTCCCTCAGATGACTGTTGGCTAGCCACATATCTCTGGGCCCAGCCGGGCGCTGACCTCTCCTTCTTGCCGGACAGAGAGGCCAGCGCTTGGATAACTCCCTGGAGCCGCCTCGGGGAATCGAACCCCGGACCTACGCATTACGAGACGCAAGCAGGAAGTCCAGGATGTAGTTGCCTCGCCTGACCGATGTCCGCCGACTTGTGCCTTCGTCCATGGTTGACCGGTACTTAGGCTGCTCGATTGGCTGCTCTCCATCTCTAGCACACCGATCTTGTAAGGCACTTGGCGCGCGGCCCACCCCCGGAGGAGGATGAGCCTGGGTAGTCGCTTCGTCGCTTGAGAGTCGCCATGACGGACGTGGTCGCGGCCGACCGACCCGAGCCGGTCAATGCGCGAGTCAGGTCGTTAGCACTGGCTCGAACGCTGTCGGTTGGCGCAGCTGCGGGCGCGATTTGTGGACTTCTAGTGGGTGGAGTGCTCGGCCGGCTCGCGATGCGGCTGTTGGCTGTGACCTCGGGGCAGTCCGCGCAAGGCGGGGTCACTGACGACCAGGCAATCGTTGGTGAGGTCACCTTGCGTGGCACTGTCACCCTGGCGCTGATCTGTACAGGGCTGGGTGCGCTCGGCGGCCTCATCTACCTCTGCGTGCGGCGAGTGCTGCCGGATTCTCTCCGTGAGCGCATCCTCGGCTATGGACTGTTCAGCGGCGCCATCGGCGGCGCGTTGCTCGTCCATGAGCACGGATCATTCGACTACACAGTGCTCGCCCCAGCCTGGCTAGCAGTGGCGATGTTTGTGGCTTTGCCGCTGCTGTACGGGCTCACGGTGCCCGCGTTGGTAGAGGTTACCGACCGGGAGGGTGGGCTCGGACGGAGGGTTCCCTTGGTCGTGCTCGTCGTACTTGCTCTGTCCGTCGCATGGCCGAGTCTCATCCTCACGGCCGTGTTCATCGGCGTGGCCTTTGCGGTGGTGATGGTGCCCTTGGCGCGGCGGGCATGGAACTCGTTGGCGGTCACGGTCGCTGGCAAGGTGCTTTATACGATCCTTGTTCTGTGGGGTGTGTACGGGCTCATCGCCGATTGTGTCTCGATCGCGACTGACCAGCCATCCCACTTGCCGTTCAA